>CAZRLQ010000006.1:0-21020 GCA_964600725.1 uncultured Desulfobacterales bacterium | reverse complement strand
GTATGGGCGGGCCCCTGTGCCTGCCCGGTTGATTACACAATGCTGGGCGGCCACAGGGGGTTTTCCTCTATAAGCAAAATTTTTTATATTTTGGGGGCATCTTATGGCTGGGGAAGTTATTTCATCCCTGTTCCTCAGGCTCTATTTTCCAGCTGCATTTTTCATTTTTTGTACCAGTTGATTGTAAAACGTGATGACCTCTCTTCTATCCAGCATTCCGATAATAACGCCATGATCATTATCCATAACAACGGGCAGGCTGCCAAGATTTTTTATCGTGAATTTTCTAAGTACGGAATTCAAATCTTCAGAGGGTGTGACAACAACGATATCGGAAATAGAGATATCCTTCATTACTACAAGGTGCTCAATTTCCGGTGAAAAGAGTACACCCCGGATATCGGTGCTCGAAAATATACCAATCAGTCTTTTATTCTCATCCATAACAGGAAAATAGAGCTGCTTTGTCTCTGAGAAATATTTTTTGAAATCCTGGAAAGGCATATCCTGGGGAATTAGTTTAACCTTCTTTACAAGATGCATAAGGTTCTTCACCCTTATTGCCTGCAAAATGTCTACAAAAAAGTCTCCGGCATGGGCGGGAGAGTTAACCTTGCTTTTGACCTGTTTATCATAAATCGTCCATTTTTGTCCTGCAAGATAAGAAAATGAACAGACCATCAGACTTGGCAGAAGCAGGCGATATGAACCGGTCATTTCACTTACAAATATTATGGTTGAAATCGGAGCATTGGAAACAGCCGTAAAGAAGCCTGCCATGCCGACAACAACAAATGCTCCCGGTTCAGTCACCACAGTCGGTATAAACTGATGAAACAGTCTCCCTGCAACGCCTCCCATAGCGCCTCCAATTACAATAGAAGGTCCGAACACACCGCCGCTTCCTCCGGATCCAATGGAAAAAGAAGTAGTAATTATTTTTCCAATGGCAAGGCAGAGCAAAAATGGAATTGTTAGTTCATTAAAAAGAGCTTTTTGAGCAAAACCGTAACCAAAAGCCAGGGTTTGCGGCAGGAAAAAACCGATTATACCGGTACAAAGTCCGCCGATTGCCGGTTTTATATGATTTGGAATATTTAAGGATTTAAAAAATCTGGTGATGCCGTAAAATGATTTTATATAAAGTATGCCTGTTATTACGAGAACAAGCGCAAGAACAAAATAGGGTCCTAGTTCAAGAGGATTTTGAAAAACAAAATCAGGTGAATCAAATAAAGATCCCCATCCGAATATAAGGCAGAATATACAGTAGGCCACAACAGAGGATATGCCGGCAGGAATTATGACCTCTGATTCAAAATCAGGATCCCTGTAAAGAACTTCAGCGGCAAAAAGAGCACCTGCCAGAGGTGCCCTGAAGATACTCCCGACACCTGCTCCTATTCCTGCCGCCATCATTATCCTTCGTTCACGGTCGGACAGCTTTAAACGGGTTGCCAGAAACGATCCAAAACCTGCTCCGATCTGGGCTATGGGACCTTCCCTTCCTCCCGAGCCACCAGTCGTTAAGGTTATTGCAGAAGCAATGGTTTTGACAAAGGGAACCCTGCTCCGTATGAATCCCCCTCTTCTGTGGTATGCATCGATGGCGGCATCTGTTCCGTGACCTTCGGCTTCAGGTGCAAAGGTATACACAATAAATCCGCTGAGGATACCGCCAAATGCCGGTAAAAAGAGCAGAATCCAACGGTTAAACGGAACATCTGTAGGTAAAAGCAGATGATGTTCGCCCGCAGGAGCTGGAGGTCTGTAACCAGCGGCAAAATCCATGAAATAATGAATGCCTAACTGGCAAAAGTAATGAAAGGCAACGGAACCTAGTCCTGCTATAATACCAATTAATATAAAGTAAAAGATCCATTTCCCAGTACGGACAATTTGAATTGAACTCTCTTTATCGAAAAAGCCTTTTAACCTGTTCTTCAATTGAATTGAAATAGCCACAAATAATAGATTCTACCCCTCTTAGGGAATTTTGGGCCGTAACTTCTCAAAAAGTTCGGGCAACGATGGGGAAATCCACCTCAATTTGAGAAGTTACATTAGGCCGAGAAAAAATCTACATCCGAAAATCTGCATCCATTGATGAGTCAGTCGGTTTGAGAGGATTTTTGTTCGAGATCAAGGCATGCGAAAAAAATAACCGGAGGCATATAGTTGATATTCGTAAGGATTGTTTTTTCCGCATAACCTGTCTGCGCCTGCCTGTGCGTGTCCGCACGCAGACAGGTGCACCGCACAGGCAGGCGCAGAAATCAGGCGAAAAGACCATAAACAACGGATTCATTGATATCTGTTTGTTTAACCGGCGAGATCCTGCACTCCCTGCAAGATCGTATCAAAAAGCGTCTGGATATCTTTTTCCTCCAGGCAGGAAAAGGCTATTCTCAAATTGTCCGATCCTATGGAAATAAGCCCCACACCATATTTTTCAAGAAGATGGCATCTGAGCGTTTCAGCATTAACGGATTTTAATCTGATACACATAAAATAGCCTGAATTAAAGGGATAAACATCCCAAAAATCTTTATACCTGGGATTTGAAAGAACTTTTTTTACCTGCCCGGCTCTTCTTTTAAGAATTTCAAATTTTTCTTTTTTTTCGCTCAAATATTTCCGATCTTCCATCGTTTTTAATACAATTAACTGACTCAAACGGGAAGCATTTGATATAGAACCCCTGACGCACCCTGCTGTCTTTCTTTCAAGAGCATCATATAAAGCAAGGGGATTCTGACCGGCACTGCTGCCGTATGTGATAAAACCGACTCGCAGTCCCCAGACAAAGAGCTCTTTGGTTGCTCCGTCCAGTTTAACTGGAATCAATCTGGAATGTCGGCTGCATAAACGTGCAAAAAGAGATTCTTTTATCGAATCTTCATCATAAAAAAGACCGAAGTAGGCGTCATCACAAGCAACAACAACATTTGTCCCCTTTTGGGCCAGATTGGTAAGTTTGCTGACAATCTGATCTCCCTCTTTTTCTGTTACAGTATAACCGGTCGGATTATTGGGAAAATTAAGCAAAACAATAATCTTGCTGCCCTTTTTTGCTTCTTTATTGATGCATTTATCAAATGCCGGGAGGTTAAATCCGCCTTTGTTAGTAAAAAGAGGATATGAGCTTATATTTGCTCCCCTTCTAACACCCAGAATGAGGTTGTAGTTTCCCCACATCATATCAGGTAAAATCACCGTATCGCCAGGATTAACCCAGAGATCGGCAAAGACACTTATTGCATGAGTAATGCCGCAAGTGACTACAGGAGTGCTTATTCTTTTATTGACAAGTGAAGGATTTTTTTCAAACAAAGAATTTTGCCATATCTTTCTAAGATCAGGAATTCCAAATGATGGCGCATATGTTAAAAAGTCATCCGGCTGAAGATCGGTTACAGGAGCAACAGCCGAATCAAAGCACATGGTTTTGCCTTCTTCCGTGGCAATTCCTATGGTTGCATTTAACTTATGGGCTTTTTCCTTTGCTTCGGCACTTTGACTCAAAATTCCTTTTGGGAAAAATATATTTTTGCCTATATCGGACAACATTTCCAAAATATAGGGATTCTCTTTGTCAATAACCTGGTTGAGCTGCTGTGCTATCTGGTTCATCTTTTCCTCCGGGGAGATCCCTTCTTAATTTTTTGATTCAGAAGGGATAAGCAGAGGTTTCCACCGATTCTCTCTAAGAAAAATAAGGAAAATAGCGATGGAAACAGATTTAATATCTGCAAACTGTAAACTATTTTTGAGCTTGTATGAAGAATTCCTTCTTAAGCTTTATTAAATTTTTTAGCGCAAAGTCAATGGATGGATCAAGCTGTAAGGCCAGTTCATAATATTTAACAGCTTTTCTGTTTTTCCCCATCTCCTTGTAATTAGATCCAATGTTGGCATAATCGATGGCTGAACCTGGATCTAACTGAAGCACCTTTTTGAAGTTTTCAATAGCTTTTTCATATTCTTTTAATTTAAAATAACAGAATCCTTTTAAGTTATAGATATCTGTTCTTTCATTATCAAGTTTTTCGCCTTTTGTGAGTGCTTCAAGCGCCTTATGGTACTTCCCCATATCCTTTAAGCAGATACCTATATAAGAGTATATGCTGACGATGTCCTGCTGCAAAGGACTGCAATCAAGCGACTGTATAAAATACTTTAGCGCGGTCTCAGGGTCGCCCATGGCAAGAAAAGATGATCCAAGATAAAATTTAATATAATATTTCCCAGGAAGCATATTCTCTATCTTATCAAGATCCTTAACCGCTTCATAAGGTTTTTTGTTTTCAAAAACCAACTTGGAGGCAAACATCCCGACGCCGCCTGCTGCCCGTTCTCTAAAAAAGGCGCCCGGTATCATTGTATAAAAGGCCGGCACTTCAAGCAGAGGATGTTTTATGTCTACAGCAAGTACTTCCATTTTCTGTTTTGCGAGGGCATTGATGCAGTTTTCAATTTCGACCTTTATATTTTTATCTGAAAGATCAGGCAGACAGTCTATATCTATTTGCTCTTCCGAAGAGATTACATATTCAGCTTCTTTTAAAGTTTTCAATTTGGGAAGACCGCTTGCCAGATAATTTGAGCCGCTGTTGAAATCACCGGCAAGCTGAGCTGCTTCGGTAAGGGCCCGGCTTAAAGATTTTTCTGGACTGGTCGTTGTTCCGGCTGTCCATACGATTTCGCTTTTTTTCGGAAAAGTTAAAGGATCATAAGCTAAAATACCGACGGTAGGAATGCCCATATCAAGAGAAAAGTCTGAAAAATAAAATTTTATTCCCTCACTCTGATATTTTTGTATCATTGAAATGACTGTCTCATTTGCTGCCTTGTCTGTTTTAATTTTAGGCACTTTTAGCCTGTTTTGGCTGATTATTGATGAAACATGTCTTTCCACTACCTCACAAATGCCTTGAAGCAGAGCTTCTTCCTCGCAGTTTCCCGCAGATGAGCCGTTGAACTGGTTGATAGTGAAAAACCAGTTAAATGGAATAAAAACTTCTTTGTCACGGGTAAGATTATGACCCAATGCCCATTTTATCGGAATATTTTCAAATATCTTTTCTGCTATCTCACGGTCATCCGAGTCATCATGAACGGATTGAGCTATCATATCAAAAGAGATGGCTTTTTCTTTCAAATTTCTGTATGTTTCGACGAAAAAGTTGTCGGGATTTTCCAGGAAACTGAAAAGACTGTACCTTTCTGCAAGCTCCATCATAGCGCTTGCTTCAGCCTGCTGAACAGTCGCTCCCTTTCCCATATATTTTCTTGTTCCGGTAACATTCATTGCGTCCTTGCCGCACTTACTGAAAAAGACGGGAATATCCAATCTTCCATTATCGATTCTTACAGCGCATTCCAAAATATCAAGATCGATCTTTTTCAGCTTTTCCCTGAGCCTCAAAACGGTTTCACCTGGCGGCAGTATTTTATCCTGATCAATTGTATACTTAAATGCATCCTTTAATACAATCTGATGATTCATAATTTTTCCTGTAACTCAGGTTAAGCGATTTTCGAATTTGCCAAATATGCAAGGCACCGGCTACGAAGTCATACCGCAGTACTTCGAGTCTACGGCAGTAAAGCAGATTCGGTAGATCCAAAAAAACTCGAAGGGTTTCAAGTTTTGCTTATGCAAATGAAAAAATATCCTTTTTTTTGTCAATGTTGGAGTTCACCCTAATGGGTTGCTGAGATTAACAGCGGTATAGGATTTAAGTGTATATGACGAAGGTTTTCGTGGATCCAAAATGCACACCAAGATGCACAATGATCAATCCAAATCGAGTAAAAATGTTTATTTTTCAATAAGCTAGAGTGCTTTATATTCTTTCCCCTTTTAAAAAGGGGGGATTAAGGGGAATTTTCCCATCACTGCCTGAACTTATTGAAAAGTTACTAAAAAATCGTTCAACCTGTGAATAATAACTTAAATAACTTTCTTGACCAAAGCTTTGGTATATGATAAGAATAAATCTTAGTGGGGATGTAGCTCAGATGGGAGAGCGCAGCGTTCGCAATGCTGAGGCCAGGGGTTCGATTCCCCTCATCTCCATCAGAGATAATTCTCTGTTTATAGACCTGTGCTTCCGGGACATTTGCAAAACAGAGCATTTTTCCCAAAACAGTTCAGACTCAAATTTTACACAAAATACGAAAATATTTTCAAGCGGCTGCATGGAACGTTGAATCAGCGCTCTTTTTTCGGACGGCCTTGTAGATTCCCGCCATTTAATAACATGATTCTTCAAGAATATAACCATCTTTGGCAAATTCAGCTACAGCCGAAATATCCCCGGCAAAAAGACTTTCCAGTGTTCGGTTACGTAAAATATATGCCGGGTGAAATGTCGGCATTGTCCAGCAATTAAACTCGCTGCTCCACGTCCATATGCCTCGCATCTTTGTAATCCCCTTTTTTCCAAGTACCTGCCAGAGTGCTATATCACCGCATATTATAACTGCTTTTGGACTGATATTTGAAATAGTATATTCAAGATATTTTCTGCAGCAACGGAGAGTATCTGCAATTGCTTTGCTATCCATACCGGCTTTATCGATCAGGCACTTTGCTGAATTTGTTATAAAGAGACTATCCCAGTCAAGACCCGCCTTTTTTACATGGCTCCGAAGCAACTGGCCTGCCCGCCCGATAAAAGGTTCACCCCGCTTAACCTCCACATGTCCGGGTGATTCACCAATAATTATTATTTTAGCCTTTTCATTTCCTTTGGGAGGGACTATCTCATGTCCATGCAGAGGACAATCCTTAAGAACGCAATCAATTTTCATCCGCTTGCTTTTCTTCCTTGATTAAAGTTCTTGCTATTTCAATATCATAGGCCTGGTTCGGGCTGAATTTATCGCTCTTGTACATAGCGGCCGCCTGCTTTATCGCTTCATAAGGCACCCAGCCATGCTCTTCCCAAAGTTTTGAATCGTCCTTATTCCAAAGCCTGAAATTTATTGTTCCCTTATCTTCCCGTACATACATGCGAACATGCCTGTTCCGGGGGAAAGGGTAGTAATACAAACCTTTTTCATCTTTCATCGGTTCATTATCTTCTTGAGTTATGAGTTTTGAAGTCCGTTGTTCATGTTATAAAGCGACAAAAAATTTTGGGATGAAACAAACCAAATGTTGTCAGTTCCTTCTTAGTAAATCGAAATCTCAAAACTCATAACTCAATACAGGTTATAATCTTTTCAACATATCACAAAACAGCCGTACACCAAAGCCGGTTCCGCCCACACCGCAGTATTCGTTTTCCTTTTTTATATAGGCTGGACCGGCTATATCTATATGGGCCCAAGTGGTATCATTTACAAATTCCGACAGGAACAAAGATGCTGTAATCGCACCACCCCATCGTGAGCTGCTTACATTTTTTAAATCAGCGAAATCGCTTTTAAGCAGCTCTTTATAATCATCGGGGAGAGGCAGCCGCCAACAGCGTTCATACGTTTTTTCACCGGACTGTATAATAGTCTGGGCCAACTGGTCATCAAATGAAAATACACCGGCTATCTTTTCACCCAGGGCAACGACACAGGCTCCGGTTAGTGTTGCTATGTCGATAAGAGTCTGGGGCTTATACTTTTTAATCATATATGAAATGGCATCTATCAAAATCAATCTGCCTTCAGCATCTGTATTTCCTATCTCAACGGTTTTCCCGCTGTAACTCTTTATTATATCTCCGGGACGGGATGCATCGCCGGAAGGCATATTTTCTACAATGGGAAGAGCTCCGATAAGATTGATTTCAAGTTTCAACCTTGCAGCGGTAATTATTGTAGCTGCTACTGCTGCTGCACCGGACATGTCCATTTTCATATCCTCAAGAGATCCGGCAGGTTTCAAATTGATACCGCCCGAATCGAAAGTTACACCTTTACCGACAAGAACGATCGTTTTTTTTGCAGCATCAGGTCTATACTCAAGAATAACGAGTTTCGGTTTGCACTGACTGCCGCGAGATACCGAAAGTATTGCACCGAAGTTTTCCTCTTCCAGTTCTTTTTCACCAAGCAGACTGACATTGATTTTTTCTTTTTCGGCAGATGTAATAATCGATTCTGCAAACTGGTCCGGTTTTTTATCATTCGAAGGCGTAGAAACCCATTCTCTCGCAAGTATTGTTCCTTCACAAATCGATGCTACTTGTGAAGGCAGTCCGCTAAATTTTACGGCTGCCTCAGGCCCTGCCAAAAAATTAAGATTTTTAAGCGGTTTACTTTTTTTATCTGTTTTGTATTTATCAAACAGATGATTACCAAGATAAGCGCCTTCCATCATCGCTTCGAGAAGCAGATACATATCCATATTAATATTTTTAGCTGACGGGACTGCAAAGAGTACTTCAGAAAGTTTCTTCTTTATACATTTTTTTACGGCTTTTCCTGAGATTTTCCGCATGACTTCATAATTGATCTTTTCCTCTTTTCCCAAACCCAGAAAAATTATTCTGTCAGCCTTAACTTCAGATGGATGGTAAAAGGATATCTCATCATCTTTTTCGCCTTTAAAATCTTTAAGTTCTTTTGCCTTTTTTACAAGTGAAGATATTATCCTGCTGCCGTATATCTCCTTATCTTCGCAAACAGGAATAACCATTGTTTCCGTTTTTACTTCTTTAAGATCAATTGCCTGTAATTGTAACACCTTTTTCCTCTCCTTTTCGGCAGATAAATTGGATCAAAATGACGGGAAATGGGTTTTCTTTCATTCCCCCAACACTTTTGACTTAGGAGCAATTATTAAACTTAGTTTTCAAGCTTTTTCCTGTTTTTCAATATATTTACTGTCTCTGCAATCTCATCTGCCGTCACACTTTGCCGCAGGGTCTCCATATTCTGCATAATCTCTGCAAATCGAACACCCTCTGCTGCGCTGATCCATTCCAGTTGAAGCCGCTCGGGACGAATACCTAATTTTTCCATCTTTTTGTGAATTTTCTTCACCCTCTTTTCCGTCCAGTGATTTGCATCAATATAATGGCAGTCCCCAAAATGACATCCACTGACCAGAATTACAGGTGCACCCATGAGAAATCCCTGCCAGATGAATTTTTCGTCTACCCTGCCTGAACACATGGTTCGAATTACACGCACATTTGCAGGGTACTGCAAACGGGATACGCCGGCATAGTCAGCACCAGCATAAGAACACCAATTGCAGGCAAATGCAAGTATCTTTTCCTGTGGATCAGCTGCCAGCATGGCATTGGACTGGGCAAAAATCTGTTCATCAGTAAAATGGTTCATCACAATTGCATTAAAAGGGCATTCAGCGGCGCAGGTTCCGCAGCCGGCACAGGCCGCCGTATTTACAACAGCCGGCTTCTTTTTCTTTACATCAACTGCGATTGCATTGTAAGGACAAACCTCGGCGCATTTTCCGCAGGACTTGCATTTTTCAACAACAATTTCGGAAGTAATCGGTTCTATAGTGATTTCTCCCTTATGAATCAAGCGTATTGCCCTGGCGGCTGCTGCAGATCCCTGAGTAACGCTATCCTTGATATCTTTCGGCCCCTCGGCGCATCCGGCGTAAAATATCCCTCTGGTTGCAGCATCTACGGGTAAAAGCTTGGGATGGGCTTCCAGAAAAAAACCATCCGGAGTCAATTGCAGTCCCAGCATTTCCTGGAGCTTTTGGGTGCTTGCCGATGGTTTTATTCCTATAGCCAGCACAAGCATATCCAGATGATGGGTTTCAAGTTTCCCTGTGATCGTATTTTCAACAACCACAAAAAGACTTCCATCAGGTTCCTCTTCAACCGTACCAGGCAGTCCCCGCAGATAATGAACACCCGATCTGCGACTTCGTCTGTAAAGTTCTTCAAACCCTTTTCCAAATGCTCGAATATCAATATAAAAAACAGTTACATCAACTTCAGGATAATGCTCCTTGATGGTAAGAGTGTTTTTAACGGTATTCATACAGCAGACATTGGAACAGTAATCGCCCCCTTTCTTTGCTGAGCGGGAGCCCACACATTGCACAAAACCTATCGATTTCGGATGCTTACGGTCTTTTGGCCGAATCAGCTCACCCTTTGTGGGACCGCCGGCATTGACAAGACGCTCAAATTCAAGACTGGTCAAAACATTTTCAAAGCGTGCATATCCATATTCATCCAGTTCAGTTGGATCATATACCTCCAATCCAGTGGCAACAACAATTGATCCGACATTTTCCAGGATTTCTTCATCAGACATATAAAAGTCTATGCATCCTTTGTCACAGGCATCTAAACATTTGGCACATACAGACGGGTTATGGCCCAGGCATTCATCAATATTTATTATATAGGCAGAAGGAACAGCCTGAGGAAAGGGGGTAAATATTGCCTTTCGGGAAGAAAGGCCAAGGTTGAATTCATCAGGACGTACTACAGGACAGACCCCTGTACAGTCACCACAGGAGGTGCACTCTTTTTCATCCACATACCGGGCTTTTTTCAGGATCTTTACTTTAAAATTACCCACATAGCCTTTTACATCCACCACTTCACTCATGGTATATAATGTAATTCGGGGATGCCGACCGGCATCCGTCATTTTCGGTCCGAGTATTCAGATAGAACAGTCCATAGTCGGAAATGTCTTGTCGATTTGAGCCATTACGCCGCCGATTGACGGATTTTTCTCCACTAAAACCACATCAAAGCCATTGTCTCCAAGATCCAAAGCTGTCTGAATTCCTGCAATGCCGCCTCCGATTACCATAACCCTTTTGTTAAGAAGGATTTTTTCTTCTATAAGAGGTCTGAGAAGACGCACCCTTGAAATGGCCATTCTGACCAGTTCATCGGCTTTTCTGGTTGCCGCCTCCGGTTCGTTCATATGAACCCAACTGCATTGTTCACGCAGATTAGCCATCTCCAGAAGATAAGGATTTAAACCGGCTGACTGCATCATCTGCCTGAATGTGGGTTCATGAAGTCTTGGTGAACAGGAAGCGACAACTATACGGTCCAAACCATATTCGGAAATATCATTTTTTATCTGCTGCTGTCCCGGTTCCGAACAAGCGTAGCCGATATCCTTAGATACTACCACATCTTTGATTTTGGCCGCGGATTCTGCAATTTTCGGGCAGTCAACGGTCTGACCGATATTCAAGCCGCAATGGCATACATAAACGCCGATACGCGGCTTATCTTCTTTATCGTTTACAACTGTTATGATCTTTTTTTCCATTTTCATTACCTAAATGAAGTCGGACTTTTTATGGAGCCGTCGATTTTTATTCCCAGTAAATGGTTTCGGCTAAAACACTTGTCAGATCCAGTATTTCCATTTTAAGTTCCTTTCCGATGAAAGGATCTTCCATGGCACAAAGCAAATGAATCTGGCATTTGGGACATGCTGTGACCAGCAGATCGCTGCCGGTTTGATGAGCCTGTCTGATACGTTTTACCTGAAGCGCCTTACTGTAAGAATCACAGCCCGTCCATGCACAATTTCCACAGCAGATTGCACTCCCTTTTCGATCCTGCATTTCTTTAAAAGATAGAGGGTCAAGCCGTTTGATCAGTTTTCTCGGCAGATCAGCACGACCTTCAAGCCGGCTCAGTCTGCACGGATCCTGAAAAGTCAACTTTTTATCATATTTTTTAAAGCCCACAGCACCCTTGTCGATTTCCCTTTCCAGAAGCTCAAATATATGGGTAACCTTAAAATTTACTTCAACTCCCTGCTCTGGATAATCATGGGCAAAAGTTCTGTAACATTCCGGACATGCCGTTACAAGCTCTTCAATGCCTGATTGGTGGATAAAGTCTACATTCAGCTTTGCAAGCCTCAAAAAGTTTTCTTTATCACCTGTCCAAAGAAGGTCATGGCCGCAGCATCGTTCATCTTTTATTAGCGCTGGATATATATCAAAAAAATTGAGAAGCCGAAGGCTGTCCACTAAAATTCTGTTTGTCTTAATACCAAGATGATTTCTGGAAAATATATCAAAATATGGTGCACACCCCCCGTAAAACAAAATTTTGCTTTTGTAATCAATACGAATATCATCGGGAAGCCATTCCCAGTGCCTGGTTGTAATATTTTTTGAGGCAATTGTTCTCATCAGGGATTGAAAAAATCCACCATGTGACTCTAATTCAACTGCACCCGATTTTTTCAAAACATAGCGCATCTCCCGTATAAATTCAGGGAAATTGACGGCAGAAGGACACCGGTCATAGCATAATCCGCAAGTAAGACAGGACCAGATATCTTTTTGCACTCCAGGAGAATCAATCCTGCCTGTAACCACAGCATTTGCCACAGCTCTGGGTGAGAACGGCTTGCCCATCAGAGTTAATGGGCAAGCAGATGAACATTTTCCACAATCCTCACAAATATTAACATTATATTTAGCGACTATCTGATTTATAAGTTCCTGGCTATCCTTAAATTCAACAAAACTTCTCTTTGGTTGGGAAATTACAGGGCTTTTACCGATCGACTTTATCCTGGCACAAAAATCAGTCAAAAACTTAAGGAGATTCTCTGTATCATCAGGAAGAAAAGTGGCTAATTGCAGGCGATCTTTTCCAAGTCCCAGCAGACCGAGAATACCCCTTGTATCTTCAACGTTGTTTTTTGCATTAATGGTTCCGGTTCCATAGCGGCAGGTCCCTGTTTCACATCCGACAAGTGCCACACCGTCGGCGCCCATTTCAAACGCTTTGAATAAAAGGGCTTTGCTTATTCTGCCGGTGCATGGAATTCGTACCATTTTTATTTCCGAAAGAGAATAAAAGCCGTTCTCCCGGTCTTGAAGCATCTGATAAGCTGCATGAGGCCCCCAGCCGCAAAGAAACAGAATGATATTAAATTTTTCAGTATCTTTGTATTGTTGTTCCATAAGGATGAAATCCTGATGTATAATTTAATTTATCAATTTTGTGAGCCGGAGTGCCTAAAATGCCTAAAGTTGAGGAATTCTGCCATTTTATACAGATTCTTTAAAGCCGACAATGCACGAGATATACAAACTTTTTGCAGCTTTGAGCTATCAATTGGCCAGCCGAAGGCGCACCACAACTCGCAGGCACTTTAATATACTTTAGACATTTGTAACTCGCTCGCAATATATAGTATATGTTTACTTCAATGAATACAAAAAAAACCGGCAAAACGCAAGATAGTACACTATCCGAGTATTTCGATCTGTAACGAACCATCATGTAACAGTGGGCAGAACAAAGAATGAAAATGAAGCGGCACCTGGAAGTCCATTTTATAAATAACTAAAATTTCTCTATTCATCATTCAAAATTCATCATTTTTTATAAAATGCCTTGATTTTTATGAGAAACTGCAGATATTTTTATGCCAGCACCTCTTCAAGCATCTGCTCCAGATAAATCCGGTCACGGTACGGACTGTCCGCAGCATTTGAGGGACAAACGGAAATACAGTTCCCACAACCCTTGCACAGATCTTCGTTTACCTGGGCTGATTTACCTCCTGCTAAATTGTTCTGAAAGGTGATGGCCTGATAAGGACATGCTTTTACACAACGTCCGCAGCCCCGGCATCGATTTTTATCTATCTCTACAGTATATCCTTTGCTCTGTCTCGGACCTCGGGGCATAATGGCTGCTGCAAGAACCGCGGCGGCAGAGCCTTTTTTTCGTTCAGAAACATGTATGCCGGGAGGATCGGCTAAAAAAAGACCTGCAATGGAACAGGTCCCTGGATATACAAAAGGAATGTCAGTTATACCCCGTTTTTGCGTAGCAAAGTTTATAATGCTGCCAGGCAGACCTTCCTGGTGAATGTATGGAAGAATACGCCTTGTTCTTTCTCCAAGAATAATTGCTCCAACTTGAAGTGACTGGGGAAAATCACCTATTTGCACAAATACCTGGAAATTACCGAGGGTGCCGCTTATGCTCTTGACCACGGAATTTGCAAAAGAGTGGATATTTGGATGAACATAATCTTTTGGCACAGGTTTATCAGGAGCTGCAAACATAAATACTTCAAGTCCTGCGTCGGCAAGGGTTCTGGCGCTTACATATGCTGCTTCTGAATTTCCAATTACAGCCGTTGTTAAATTGTAGCTCCTTACCGGTGAGGGCAGTGGTTTTAATTTCCCGGCTCTTTGAATTGACCGGTCTAAAAGTCCGGTAAAACGGGCAAGAGCTGCAGATGTGTCATGCTTTAAAAAGAAAAGCGCCTCTCCCCGCAGATCGCAGGTTTCCACCATGGATCGACTGATACCTGTTGCATTGAAAAGAGCGTCTTTGAGACGACTGCGCTGGTTGGTGCAGGCAGTACAGATATAGTCCAAAGGACAGCAGACACAGGAGGCAAGAACCACACGGGTTATTCCTTTCTCACGAATTGCGCGCAAAATATCTGCCGCCCCTTCAGGAATACAGGCAGAGGGCACCACTTCAACATGGACAATCTCTTTTCCCTTCAGTTCTAACTGCTTGACATATTCGTCCATTTCATCAAGCCAGCCAAAGGCCTTGTTGCATTGGCATATAAAAACCCCTATGCGGATATCTGGTGAAAGTCCTGAATCAGATATTGAAAAAGCCCCTCCTTGCTGTTTAGTACGCGGGAAAGTACTTTCAAGCAGGCAGACTGTTTTGGCAGCAGCGTCAAACCCTCTTGTGATCATGGCAAGAACATCTGCTTTTGCGGCTTTTGGACCATAAGCACGAATCACATCTTCACCTTTTATCGGCGGAGCCATCTTCGGATCGGCTATTATAACGACACCGGTCTGCACCATACTCTCTTCGGATTGTTCTTTATGGTTTATAGCTTTAATAAAACCACAGGCCTCTTCACATAAAAAACATTCGGAACATACCCCGCACTGAAGGCAGCGTTCTGTTTCGGAAAGAACCTGTGTTTTGCTTAATCCCAGAGCCACTTCCGAAAAATCGTCTCTTCTGGCTGCAGGCTGTCTTTCAGGCATGACGGAACGTGCCAGAAAAGGAATTCCTTTTGGAATTTCAGGGAAATCCTTATCATCAGGCCTTGTACTTCCAGGTATCTGCATCTCCGCACCACTTAGCCGTCCGTGAATCGAGCGGGCTGCCAGACGTCCTGAAGCCATTGCGTCCACAACAGTAGACGGACCGTTCAACAGATCTCCTGCCGCAAAAACGGATGGAATACTGGTCTGCAAGGATTCGTCAACTTCGACAAGACCCTTGTCGTTTAATTTTAACCCTTGCGGTGTGAGGGTATAGGGCATTCCTGTCTGGCCGATAGCGACAAAAGCCCTGTCAAATTCAAGGTCAAAAGGTTCATATCCAGAAACGATAACCGGCCATTGAATTCCATCTGCATCCGGTTTTCCCGGGCTGGTTCTTTTGCAGCGCAGCTTTGAAAGCCTGCCGTTTTCCCCTAAGAATTCGACAACCTGTGTACTGTATTCAAAAGAAATATTCTCATCTTCCGCCCCTTTGACTTCATCTTCGTCCGCCGGAACATCATCTTTCGGAAACCATGACAGAATCGTTACATCAGCTCCCAGCCTGATCAAGACCCTGGCAAGATCAAAGGCAGCATTTCCGTCACCTATGACCGCTGCTTTTTCTTTGAGCTGTTTAATTTCTCCCCTGTAAAGCCTGCTTAAAAAGGAGATGCATCCCTCAATCCCCTCCAGTTCTTCTCCGGGCATGCCGATTTTTCTGTCAAACCATATACCTGTGGTTAAAATGGTGGCATCAAATTCGGACTTAAGTCTGTTTAAATCCTTAATCAGGTCTATATTGTGACCGGTTTTGAATTCAACTCCGAGTCTTTTTATATATTCCAGATCGTAATCCACATCCTTTCTTGGAAGACGGTGGGGCCCGATACCGTATCTAAGCAGTCCTCCTGGCAATTCTTCTTTCTCAAAAACCGTAACCTGATAGCCGAAACGAGCCAGATCGGCTGCTGCAGCTAATCCAGCAGGCCCTGAACCGATAACGGCTATCTTTTCAGATCTTTCAGGAACAGGAAATACCTCCAAATCAGTCTTGCCGGAATTCTCGTAATCAACAAGAAACCTTTTTATGTCTCTGATTGCAATTGAAGCATCCATTTCTCCCCTTCGACAGGATGCTTCACAAGGATGGGTGCAAACTCTTCCACATATTCCGGGAAGTACATTGTCACGTCTGACCATCTCCAGAGCCTCCCGGAATCTGCCTGCACCTGCAAGAGCGATATAGGCCTGAACATTAACACCTAAAGGACAGGCGCTATTGCAAAGAGGTGTGCGCCTTTTATCGATGACTGGCCGGCCGGGAAGACCCCTGCGGCCGTCAAGTTCGATAGGCTTTTTCCCGTCCGGAGTTGTAACAGGACAGATATTTACACAACGGCCGCATAATATACACCGATCCGGGTCGATAAATGTTTGCAAGGTCTTGACGCCGGCCCGAAATCCCTGGAGCGTATGTTTTAAGGAAGTAATTTCAGCCGGCATCTTGCACTCAATGAGCGGATTTCTCAAAATTCTAAGTAATCCGGGCCGGTGAGCGTAATTAAAGGAGACTCCAGATGGGAGACGCCACTGGTCTTGAGAAAGTTTTTTATCCAGATCAGGATCACCATCTACAAGGGTTACAGGTATGCCCAGTTCACCAAGTTTATTGGTCGCTGCTATTCCTGAAATATTCGCTCCAATAACGATAACTTTATTTAAACGGTCTTTTGCGTGTTTCATTTCAGGCTCCTGTTTTCCCTGCAGCCTTTTTCTGCTGTCCTTTCAAGACAGCCAAACCATAATCAAAGCCTTTATTAAAAGCTGTAACATTCATCTTTTCCGTTCCTTTTGGTACGGAAACAGAAACGGCATCTACCATAGCACCAAAGGAGACCGACCCTGTGATCGCAGTAAAAAAACCTAACATAATGATATTTGCCATCATTTTTATTCCGAGCTCTTCGGCCATCCGTGTGCATGGAATAGAAAAAAAGCTTCTTTCAATATCCTTGGACCGTACCAGATCATGATCGACAATTAAGACGCCTTCCGTTTTCAGCCGGCCAATAAATTTTTCAAAACCGGAATGTGACATGCAGACAAGAATATCCAGATGCCTTACATAGGGATAATGAATAAACTCGTCAGAAATAATTACCTGTGCGCTGCAGGCACCTCCCCGCGATTCGGGCCCATAAGACTGAATCAGCGTACTCTGCCTATGGTCGCCTAATGTTGCCGCTCTCCCAAGAATCCGGCCGGCCAGTACAATGCCTTGTCCGCCAAAACCGGTAAATATAATTTCTTGTATTGCTCTTTCTTGATTTTTATTGGCCATCTTTATTTAACTCGATAATATGGAAGTTTCCATTTTTTTTAATAAATTCAAAATGATACAATAGGCGAGTAAAAAGTACCTATGAATGAGCTAAAGCGCCTGCAAATTAAAGAATATGCCTCGGCCTGCCTGCTGCAGGCAGATGTTGCCAATTTTAATTTTTTATTAGACAATTTTGCTCGCTTTGTTTTAGGCTGAAGTTGTAATTAGGCACTAAATATATATAGCCCGCCGAAGGCGTACCACAATTCATAGGCACTTTAGACATTTTAATATACTTTGGTTCACTCGCAGGCACTTATGTTCGCACCAATGAAACCGGCTCTTTCCATTAGACCCTATACATCTCTATCCTACTTTCTCCTCTTCCGATAACGTATCCGACTCTTCCGGACAACAGGTTTTGATATACATGTCCGTCCATGTGGGACGATCAATATCAACAAACTTGCCTAAAATAATCCCCCGGTTATAGTCAATATCAAGTTCTGTCGGATTAGCATCATTTTTTATAATGCTTCGATCTTTGTATATCAACATCGAATCAATCGGTTTTTCCTTGTTGCGCCGTCCATAATTCGTCGGGCATGGAGAAAGTACTTCAACAAAGGAAAAACCCCGTTTTAAAATAGCTTCCGCAATCGACTCTGAAAGATTGCGGGCATGTAAAATAGTCCATCTTGCGACATATGCAGCGCCTGATGCATAGGCCATAAGCGGAAGATTAAAGGGAGTTTCCGAATTCCCCAAAGGGGTGGTGGTGGTTTTACTGAAAGTAGGTGTTGTTGCCGCCACCTGACCGCCCGTCATACCATAAGTGAAATTATTGACACAGACGACGGTTATGTCCACATTCCGCCGTGCAGCATGAATAAAATGATTTCCTCCAATGGCAAACAGATCGCCATCACCGCTGAATACCACAACGTTAAGTTCAGGATTGGCTATCTTCAATCCGGTTGCAAAAGGGATGGCTCGCCCGTGAGTCGTATGAAAAGAATCCAGTTTTACATATCCGGCACCACGACCTGAACATCCTATTCCTGATACCATCACTGTTTTTTTAAGATCAATGCCGCTTTCTTTCATTGCTATCAAACAAGAAGAAAAAGCGGTTCCTATTCCACATCCGGAACACCAGATATGAGGTATCCTGTCGGTTCTTAAAAGCCCATCCAGCGGATGTTTTTGGGGATGTTTTGGGAAATGTTTTGCCGGAGGATGTTGCGATTCTTTCTTTATTTGCTTCATTCTTTTTCCCAACGCCATCTATATCAATATAGACATTGAATAGACACTCTTAATTGTTTCAACAACCTTCTCCGGAGAGATAACAGTGCCTCCGGGATGACCTACCAAATATGCAGGAGCCTTCTCACCAGCACATCTTTCCACCTCAAGGTGGATTTGACCCAGATTTATCTCTACTGTTACAAAAAATTTTACAGTTTCTGCAAGTTTTCGAATCTGTTCTTCAGGAAAAGGCCAGACAGTAATCAATCTCAGCAGCCCTGCTTTTATACCTAACGTGCGGGCATCTTCTACTGCCGCCAAACTGGTACGGGCGGAAACCCCATACGAAACAATGACTATCTCAGCATCGTCAAGCCGGTACGCTTCTGTTTTGATAATGTCATCGACATTTTGACGAATCTTCCCCACCAGCCGGTTTATCATTTCATCATGCGTCTCTACCGTCATAACAGGATAGCCGTTTTCTCCGTGGGTCAAACCTGTCATATGTATATTGTAACCATCGCCTGCTGCAGCCATAAGAGGTACACCTTTTGGACCTGGCTTGTAAGGCTTGAATCTGTCTTTTCTACCCTTTGGTTTTTGACGTTCTAATGCCCTTATGGTTTTTATATCCGGAATTATAACCCGTTCGCTTAAATGCCCAATAACCTCATCGGTCATTATTAAAACAGGCACTCTGTATGTTTCACTTAAATTGAAAGCCATAATGGTTTGATAAAAAATTTCCTGTGCCGATGAAGGAGCCAATACGATGATTTCATAATGCCCGTGTGAACCCCACCTGGCCTGCATCATATCCCCCTGGGCGCCCTGGGTCGGAAGTCCGGTAGACGGTCCGGCACGCTGTACGTTTACCACAACACAGGGCGTTTCCATACAGATTGCAAGTCCGATACTCTCCATCATAAGGCTGAAGCCCGGGCCTGAGGTGGCGGTCATGCTTTTGACACCGGCACATGAGGCACCTATAACGGAAGTAATAGCTGCGATTTCATCTTCCATCTGAATAAATCTTCCCCCTACTTCAGGAAGCCGCCTTGCAATATGTTCGGAAATTTCAGTGGCAGGAGTTATTGGATAACCGCCAAAAAAAGAGCATCCTGCAGCTATAGCGCCCTCAGCGCAGGCAACATCTCCCGTCATAAAATGTTCACCTGTAAGAATTTTCGGTTTCACTTTCAATCTTTCTCCATATCTGCCTGGTCAAAACTATATATCAGAAGGAGCCTCAACCGAATAGATGGCAAATTCCGGGCAGATTATTTCGCAATAGTGGCAATTAACACAGTCATCCGGTCTTATTACGGCAGGCAAATGGTAGCCCTTCTGGTTGAACCGGCTGGAAAATTTAAGAACTTCGCGAGGGCAAAACTGTATACAGTATCCACACCCCTTGCAACGATCTTCTAAAATATGGACAATCCCTTTGGAAACCTCTATCTCATCCGCATCAAGCGGAACCCGCCAATATATCATCTGATTTTCCCAAAAGATATCTTTGTAAAACACACTCTTTCGTCTAATTTTTGCGTCAGACCCAAATTCTGCTTCTCAAAATACTAAAGGTTGTATCACTGCTGCTTTAATTTTTCACCTTTCTTGAACATAAACGAAATTGAGCATTTTTTAAAGACTTATAAAAATAAACAGAAATCAGGCATCCCTCAAACTTGGTTTACACTTTTACCTGTCTGCAGCGGGCAGGGATATTGCTTTTCGCCTGGAAACGAGAAAGCAAGAACCGTTAAAAATATAAACTGCTTTTGAACATTTTTGAAGGATGCCGAAAATTATATATTAATCCGTACGGATCAATTCTCTCATAAAATCCCCTCAACATCGTCTTGATTTAAACAAATTTTAGTAAGTATGTCAAGAAAATAATTTCAAACAGGCAGCTAATATTTAAGTAGCTATAATCATTTTGGGGGGGATATCTCTATTTTCTCATAAAAAATATTCTATGCTTCAAAAATTTTTTTTGAAAAAAATAAACATAAAATAGATATATACCGTTTTTTTTAAAAAAAAGGCAAAACCTATCCAGCCCGCAATATTTTTTTGGGGGGTATCCATATCTTCCATGATGAATTGCGGGTCGTTTTTAAAGAACAGGATATCATTATGACGGTTATTACATAATGCATCAAAGGGGGCGGCAGACGAACACCTTTTCTAACAAGAAAGGCTGCTCTTTAAAAACTCTTCGGGCTTTTCCGGTTTCACCGAATCTGCTGCACTGCCGATAACTCGAAATATTAAGCCGCGACTTCGCCACCGGTGCCCTGCTTATTCGGTAAATCCGAAAGTCGCTCAACCTTAGGGTATATTTCTGGAGGGCATATTTTCTGGTTTTTAGACGTACATGACCAGAGTCAATGTTACCTTAGTATGTAACCTAAATCCTGCATTCAGTTTTCGCGAAATGATTATATCTGCCTCATG
>CAZRLQ010000005.1:0-22702 GCA_964600725.1 uncultured Desulfobacterales bacterium | reverse complement strand
AACCTGAAACCAGCATAAACTATTTTCAAAAAGAAAATTATGCTTTTAATATCAACGAATTATAGAAATGTTGTACTTGCATGACACGCATTGATTTGATGCGGCCATAAAGGCTGCGGTTTTTGAAAATAGTTTGCCCTCCGGGAACTCCGATTTTACCGAATCTGCGGCACTGGCAGGGACTTGAAGTATCGTAGGTGCGTCTGCGCCCCTAGCCGACCTGCACCTGCCTGCAGCAGGCAGGTCTTCGGCAAACCCGGTGCTTGCAGGATTTAGGTTTAAATCGTTAATGATTGTATCCGCAAGGAATGATCGTTATTTAAAGAAAGTTTTGTTTTGAAAACAAGATTGAAAATTGTAAAAGAGCGTATTAGAAATGCGGCAGTCCTTTCCGGCAGAGATCCCGAATCTATCCGGCTGGTGGCGGTGAGTAAAACAAAACCGGCAGAAGTCATTATGGAAGCGATCAATGCCGGTGTCACAATCTTAGGAGAAAATTATATCCAGGAAACCCTCCAAAAGCTTAAAACAAAAGAATTGGATACTGATCTGCCATCTCCTGTTTCCTGGCATTTTATTGGTCATCTTCAAACCAATAAGGCAAAGTATGCGGTAAAAATTTTTGATCTCATTCATACGGTAGATTCGCTTAAACTGGCAAAAGAATTGGACAAGCAGGCAAAAAAGATCGGTAAGGTTCAGCAGATTCTGTTGCAGGTCAATATCGGCATGGAACCTTCCAAGTCAGGAGCGGCTGCAGAAGATGTCAAAAGTTTAATAAGAGAAATAATTAGCTGCAAAAATTTGTCAGTCAAAGGTCTTATGGTAATTCCACCCTTTTTCAACGATCCTGAAAAGGTTCGACCTTATTTTTCAGCCCTTCGTGATCTTGCTGACCAAATTAAAAATGACAAGTTACTTATGTCTGCTCCAAATATTGCAATGGATGAACTTTCAATGGGAATGACGGCTGATTTCGAGATCGCCATTGAAGAAGGGGCAACCCTTGTTAGAATCGGTACAGCAATTTTTGGGAAAAGAGATTGAAAATACTTCTTCATATATGTTGTGCGCCCTGCTCCATTTATCCAATAAAGCTGCTTCGCCAGGAAGGCTTTGAAGTCATGGGCTTTTTTTACAGAAACAATATCCATCCCTTCATGGAATGCTTAAGGAGGCAGGATGCTCTGCATGATTATGCCGATATGATTGATCTCAAGGTAATCTATCAAAAAGGATATGACCTGGAAGGTTTTCTGCAAAATGTGGTGTTCAGGGAATCAAGCCGCTGCACTTATTGTTATTACGAACGTCTCAGATCTACGGCTCTGATTGCAAAGCGAGGCAGGTTTAACTACTTTACATCCACTCTTTTGTACAGCAAATTTCAAAAACATGATATGATAATTTCAATTGGTCAAGCAATCGGCAAATCTGCAGGCGTTCCATTTTATTACCGTGACTTTCGTATTGGATGGAAAGAAGGGATTGAAAAATCGAAGCACCTGGGATTGTATCGCCAGAAATATTGTGGCTGCATTTACAGTGAGAAAGAGAGATTTTATAGACCTTCAAAGCCGCGCATTCTCTTAGGAACGGGAACGAAAAGGTTCCCTGTGCTGAGATAGCGGCAAATCTGCCGGGTTATTTTTGAACGAACCATTTCATGCCCGGGCCGGGCACAACAAAAAAATGAAAATAAGGCGGCGCCTGGAAGTCCATTTTATAAATAGTTAAAATTCCTCTATTCATCATTTTCATATAAACCCAAAGCAGATCAATAAATGATGTTTTCCAATCTTATATACATTATTATTGTAGTTTTAATATACGCTACCTATCAGCCGTCTGAAGAAACAAATTTTACTTTTCCTGAAACATTTATCCTTTTTATTTTTTTATTAATACTTTTTACATGGATTACCTGGGTTCAGTTTCACAAAATTAATAAAAAGGCTGCAAGTGGAAGGTTTCAGAGGCTGGACAACCAATATAATAATGTTTTAACCAGGCAGTCTATAATGGCTGTTGTTTTTATCGCCATAGACATTTACGGATTGAATCTGACATCATTTTTAAGCTTAAGCCGCATACCTTTTTTAAAACAGATTCCTACCTTACAAGCTATTTTTCTTATATGCATTTTCTTTTTTTACATGGCAGTTATCTGGATATGCGGTTATAAATCCTATCGAAAAATTTACATGACCGATCTATCCAGGCGTTCATATATACTTTCCAATATCTCTTTATCCGTTCCAGTGCTTTTGCCCTGGCTGCTGCTGTCCGGATTTGCCGACATCATAGATGTACTTCCATTTGAAACACTGAAACATTTTCTTGCAACAACAGAGGGCGAAGCAGTATATTTTCTGCTTTTTCTTTTAGTTGTTACGATAATCGGCCCGGTTTTGATTCAAAAATTCTGGCAATGCAAACCGCTTAAGGCGGGATTTTACCGAACCCGTATAGAGGAGCTTTGCCGAAAAGCAGGAATAAAATATAAAAATATTCTTTGCTGGCCAATATTTGGTGGTAGAATGATTACAGCGGGAGTTTTGGGGCTGATAAAAAATTTTCGCTATATACTTGTAACAGACGCCCTTTTACGCTTCCTGGAACCGGATGAAATCGATGCTGTCATTACTCACGAGATCGGGCATATCAAGCAGAAACATCTTTTATTTTATCTGTTTTTCTTTGTGGGTTACATGCTGCTATCGTATGCGACATTTGACCTTATAATCTATTTTATTATTTCTTCAAAGCCGGTATATCAGCTTATAAAAAGTTCCGGTTTTGAGCAGACCACCATGACGTCAGCTATTTTCAGCAGTATCATTATCATAATGTTTCTCATCTATTTTCGCTGTATTTTTGGATATTTTATGCGTAATTTTGAACGGCAGGCGGATATATATGTATATACCCTGTTCGATAATGCAAAAGCATTGATCTCAACTTTTGAAAAAATTGTACAAACAAGCGGTCAGTCGCCGGACAGTCCAAACTGGCATCACTTCAGTATAAGTCAGCGCATCGAATATTTAAAAAAATGTGAAGAGGATAAAATATGGATTACCCGTCACAACAGGAAAGTGAAAAAAAGTATTGTAATCTATTTTTTAGCTATATTCTTATTGGGAATTATCGGATATAATTTAAATTTTGGTGAAATCGGGGAAAAGTTAAACAAAAATTTCTTTGAAAAGATCATTTTACAAAATATTGAAAAAGATCCGAACAACCCTGAGCTGTACAGTATCTTGGGAGACATTTACTACAGCAGAAAGCTTTATGCAAAAACAGTTAAAGCCTATGAACAAGTAATTACCTTTCAGCCGGATAATCCCAAGGTTCTAAATAATCTTGCCTGGTTATATGCTACATGTGAAGATAAAAAATTTTATCAGCCCGGGCAGGCACTTATTCTTGCAAAGAAAGCGGCGGGTATTGATAAGACTCCTACTGTATTGGACACCCTTGCAGAATGTTTTTATGCTAACGGCCAGTATCATGAAGCCGTCTCAGTGGAAATGCAAGCTCTACAATTAGTAAGAAAAAACAAAACTTATTACGAGAAACAGCTTGAAAAATTTCTGAAAGCAGCGGAAAAGAAAAAAGATGGATCATAGCGAATTGTTGTGAGTTGGGAATTCAATAACTAATAATTCAATGTTTTTAACTTAAAATTTTTTCATGAGATTGAGTAAAAAAAGGAGGTAGATCATGAGTAAAAAAATAGGAGTTCTCTTATCAGGATGTGGTGTGTTTGACGGAAGTGAGATTCATGAAAGCGTGCTGACTCTTTTGACTCTGGACAGAGCAGGTGTTGAAACTATCTGCATGGCACCCAATATGGATCAATTACATGTAATAAATCATCTAACCCAGGAAACTACTGATGAAAAAAGAAATGTTCTGGTCGAATCAGCCAGGATCGCCAGGGGTGAGATAAAGGATTTAAAAGAGATTGGTGCATCAGATATAGACGCATTAATTATCCCTGGAGGGCTGGGTGCCGTCAAGAATCTGAGTGATTTTGCGGTAAAAGGAACAGAAGCAACTGTTCATCCCGAGGTAAAACGTATTCTGGAAGAGATGGCCGCATCCGGCAAACCAATCGGTGCAATCTGCATTGCTCCTGCAACTTTGACAAAAACGCTTTCAGACAGGAAGCCGGAAGTAACTATTGGCAACGATCTAAATACAGCTTCGGCCATTGAATCCATGGGCGGTCAACATAAAGAATCTGATGTAAGCGAAATTCACGTTGATCAAAAAAACAGACTTGTCACAACACCGGCATATATGCTTGGCCCCGGTATTAAAGATGTTGCCGCCGGTATTGAAAAACTCGTCAATCAGGTTATTTCAATGGCATAATGATTATTTTGCCATAATTAGACCACTGTAGCCAGGCCGCTTATGTTTTGCAAATAAACGAGTCTTTAGGAGAGTTTATGAATTTCAAAAAATTTGCTGAAGATTTGGAGCTGGATGTAGAAGAATATTTGGAACTGGTTGAACTGTTTCTTGAAACAGGAAAATCAGACATACAAAATTTGCAGGCCGCTATTGCGGATAATGATGCAGAAAAAATCGCTTATGCCGCCCATTCCATAAAAGGTGCGGCAATTAATCTTGGATTTGTGGAATTAAGCGAGAAAGCTAAAAATATTGAGCAAAAAGCGCGTAATGGCGACCTTGGAGAAATAGTTGAGATAGCTCAAATGCTTGATAAAGGGTTTTATCAAATTACTGAGCTTGCCGGAAAATAAACATAAGGATATTGACAGGTTGCCGTTTCTTGTGAAGACACCTGTTTTTAAGATTACTCGGCCAATAGGAATTTACAAATGAAAAAAGATAAAGTGGGCCGCAATGATCTTTGCCCTTGCGGAAGCGGGCTAAAGTATAAGAAATGCTGCTTAAAAAAAGAAATTTCAGAAACCGAAAATATTAAAACCACTTATTTTCAAAAGTATAAAATCAGGCTGAAGGAAGCTGCAGATATTGCCGGAATACGAGAATCCGGGCGTATAGCTCTGGAAACCCTCGATCTGGTGGAAGCTGAGATCAAGCCTGGAATTTCAACAGATCAAATCAACACCATCGTTCATGAATACACGAAAAAAAATGGCGCTCTCCCGGCCCCTCTAAATTACCATGGTTTTCCCAAGAGTGCTTGTGTTTCCGTAAATGAAGTAATCTGTCATGGTATTCCCGGAGATAGAATTTTAAAAGATGGTGATATCGTCAATGTAGATGTAACTCCGATATTAAACGGATATTACGCTGATTGTAACAAGACTTTTTTTGTGGGAACACCGGGGGAAGACGCACGAAAGATTGTCAGTGTAGCCTATGAATGCTTGATTCGCGGGATAAAAGCAGTGCGGCCTGAAAATACCATTGGAGACATCGGCTGGGCTATACAGAATTATGCCGAAGGAGAAGGCTGTTCCGTAGTAAAAGAATTTGTTGGCCATGGCGTTGGTTTTGAATTTCATGAATCTCCGCAGATTCCTCATTACGGCAAAAAAGGTACAGGGATTGTATTGGTTCCGGGCATGGTCTTTACAATTGAACCTATGATTAATCTCGGCAAAAGAGATCTGGAGATTTTGAAGGATCGCTGGACAGCAGTAACCGTAGATGGTTCTCTCTCAGCCCAGTTTGAACAGACTCTTCTTGTAACGGAAAATGGAGTTGAAAGTCTTACCCCTTTTGAGTAAGTATCCAAAATATAAACAAAAATTTACACAGACAACTTAGAAGCTGTTTGAAATCTTATCATTTTGTCCGATCTTGCGGCCGCATGTGCGTGTCCACACCTGTCAGCGCATCGCAAGGCAGCCGCGAAATTGGGCGGGAAAAGATATGCAAAGATTTTGTATTCTTTCAGTTTTAGATACGGTTTAAAGCTCTTCTGGTGTAAAAGCTGTTACATCATCGATTTTCGTTGCATCTGCCAAAAGCATAACAAGCCGATCTATGCCGAGTGCGTTTCCTGAAGCGTTCGGCATAGATTTCAAGTTTTCCAGAAACTTATCCGGAGTTGGATATATCTCTTTTCCCAACCGAGAGCGTCTTTTTCGTTCAATCTTAAAGCGCTCTTTCTGCTCGTTATGATCGGTAAGTTCAGAAGCAGAAGAGGCATTGCAAAGTTCAACACCGGCGATATGTGTTCTTTCGGCAAGTGTGCATGAAAAATAAATCCAGGTGAGGTAATGTCGGGGTATCCTGCCTGTTCCCCGCATCGTATATCAAAAGCCCTGCGCCTCAACTACACCAGACTAAAAGATTACATTAATAGATCCTCACCGGATCTCTCTGCGCAGACTGCATCTTTCATCGAACTGGGATTAGCCGGGCCGCCGTCTTACCTTGTCGGTGCATCGTCGAGATACGGCGTTAAAACGGTGACAGGATGACAATTCAGGTCACAGACAGCCGGGACATGATGAAGCTCGCACGGCTTTTCTGGAGAAGGCCATGATTCAGGCAGCCCCGCAGATGCGCATTCTGCTGGCCGCAGCTCCGGTTCCTCAATAAAAAAGCTACCGCTATCAAAGTGCTTATGAAAGCATCTGCACCTTTTGGCCTGCAATACACGATTTTTAATCCTGCCCCGGGTATGCGCACCCTCTCCGGACTCTCATATCCTGAGTCGCATAACAGATATTCTGGCCAGGGATCGGCGCAGGATTTACAATAATCCGATATATTATCTGGAAACCTTCGCAGATAAAACTTGTTTTGCCGGCACCTGTTACATGGCCGCCATCTGGATCTATCCGGGCGATACCACCGGCCGGGATAAAAATTGTCATACGCATAAAGTTGACCGTTCGATCAAGGTTGTGTGGGGTTATCCGCTGATTAGAGACTCCGGCAGAGATATACAAAAATGACCAAATTGCCAAAGGACAGAAGATGAACGCCGAAAAACGGCTCTGTCTTCATCAGGATAACAGCGGCCCGGGTCAGGCCATCGGCTACATGCTCAAACACTGGGAGGCGCTGACCCTTTTTCTCAGAAAGCCCGGGCGTTCCTTTGGATAACAATCTCTGAGAGCAGGCCTTGAAAAAAGCTATCCTGCACCGTAAAAATACCCTCTTTTATAAAACCGAAAACGGATTCCGGGTCGGCGATCTATTCATGAGCCTGATTTATACCTGTAATCTGGCCGGTGCCAATCCTTTTGATTATATCGCGGCACAGCAGGAACATGCCGGTGAGATGGTGAAAAACCCGGAAAATTTGAAAAAGGGGGATTGAGGAGGATTTTTCCATCGTTGCCCGAACTTATTGAGAAGTTACGTGGAATGTGCAAAATGATTTGAACCTCTGGAGAATTCGGCTTTGTATCTTGCAATATCTTGTAGGGGCGGGCCTTCGTGCCTGCCCTGACTGCCTTTTGTTCTTTGCTGCTAAACGATCTCAGAATTTTTGAATTTCAGCAGGAACAACATTCCAGGTACTGCAACAAGCGTGCAAAAGATAAAGAAATTTTCCCAGCCGATATTTTTGGCCATAAAGCCGGTTGGAGCTGAAGCCAGTACCCTTGGAATTCCCATAAGACTGCTGAGAAGTGCATATTGGGTGGCGGTAAATTTTTTGTTTGTTATGCTGGCCATAAAAGCAGCATATGCGGCGGTTCCCATCCCGCTGCTCATATTTTCAAAGGCGACCGTACCAGATAAGGCAAAAAGATTATGACCGACTCGTGCAAGAACGGCAAAGCAGGCGGTGGAAACAGCCTGGAGGAAGCCGAACAGCCAGAGGCTGCGCATTATTTCCATTCGAATCATTATCATCCCTCCAATCAGGCTGCCGGCAATTGTAGCCCAAAATCCAAAAAGTTTAACCACCGAACCGATTTCCGTTTTTGAAAAGCCGATATCAAGATAAAACGGGATAGTCATGGCGCTTGCCATTGTATCGCCGATTTTATAACAAAGAATAAAGGCCAGTATCCAGATAGCATTTTGCCGGTTAAAATAATCCGAAAGGGGATCTAATACAGCCTCTTTTATGGTTTTTGGAATTTCCTTTTTAGTTTCTGCTCCAGGTTCCGGTGTCATAAGGGTGGTTAAAATTCCAGGAAGCATACAGGCAGCCATGATCAGATAAATCAAAGAAAAGGGTATATGATCTGCCATAATCAGCCCGCCTCCTGAGGCCAACAGCATTCCCAAACGATATCCGTTAATATACAGAGAAGAACCGAGGCCGAGCTCTTCATCGGGAAGATCTTCCCTTCGATAAGCATCCACCAGAATATCCTGTGTGGCGCTGAAAAAAGTCACCATAAATGCTGCAAAGCCCACCATCCATGGGGAATTTGCCGGATCAGTAAAACCGAGACCCACAATTGATAAAGCCAGTATGATTTGAAATATTATCAGCCAGCCTCTTCTTCTGCCTAAAAAAGGGAGAGTGAAACGATCAAGGAAAGGAGCCCAAAGAAATTTCAAGGTATAGGGAAGTCCTACAAGGGTCATTATTCCTATTACGGTTAAATCCACCCCTTCTTCTTTCATCCATGCCTGCAAAAGGGTGATGGTAAGAAGAAGGGGCAGACCGGAGGAAAAGCCCATGAGAAGTGCAACCAGCATGCGTCTGCTGCAAACTGTCTTGAAGATAGGTTTTCTATTTTTCTGCAGCATAGAAAATAACAGCTATTTTCGCCTGGTTTCCATTTTGCGGAAGCCTAAAATCCAGAAGCACCTGAGCAGGCAAAAATACCGGATTCCTGCCTTCACGGGAATAACAGGCACCTAACACGATATTTAACGCATTGCATGACACTATCATCTTACTTCTGGACACTGAGCCTGTACGGATTTATCTATATTTTTGCTGCCGTATGCTCTGTTAAAATGATCAATAAATTCCAGGGCGAGCTTTTCGCTCCTTTTTTGATATGAATTCTTATCTTTCCAAGTATTTACAGGTTGCAGCATTTCCGATGGCACACCAGGGCATGTGAGTGGAACGGAAAGATTAAACAGTCCGTCTTTGCTATTCTCAAAATCTTTAAGTCCGCCGCTTAAAGCCGCATCTACCATGGCTCTTGTCAGATCGATGTCTATTCGTCTGCCTTCACCAAAAGGGCCGCCGCTCCATCCAGTGTTGACAAGATAAACCTTAGTATTGTGCTGTTTAATCTTTTTCCCAAGCAGATCAGAATAAAGATTCGGAAGACAGGGCATAAAGGGCTGGCCAAAGAAACGGGAAAAGGTGGATACAGGTGATATAATTCCTGTCTCTGTTCCAGCCAGCTTGCTTGTATATCCCATGAGAAACCAGAACATTGTCTGTTCAGGGTTGAGCCGTGAAATGGGTGGAAGCACACCGTTTGCATCTGCGGTGAGAAAAAAGATTGTATTTGGATGATTGCCCGTTGATGAAGTTTTTATATTACGCAAAAAAGTAAGCGGATAAGAAGCCCGGCTGTTCGGTGTCAAACGGTCATCAAACAGGTCGAATTTTCCATCAGGATACAGCATGGCATTTTCAACAATTGCACCATGATTTAAATAATCGTCTTTATGAAAAACCGCATGATAAATTTCAGGTTCTTTTTCAGGGTCCAGATTGATCAGTTTGGCATAACATCCGTTTTCAAAATTTGCGATGCCGTTTTCGCTCCATCCATGTTCATCATCGCCAAGCAGTGCCCTGTTTGCAACTGCTGACAATGACGTCTTTCCTGTACCTGAAAGACCTAAAAAGAGTGAAAGTTCTCCGTTTTTATTTTCGTTGGCGCTGCAATGGATCGGCAAAATATTTTCCAGCGGCAGATAATAATTCATGACGGTAAATATTAATTTTTTTACGCTGCCCCCGTAAGCTGAACCGTATACCAGTCCTGTACGCTTTGCAAAGTCCATAACAATAGCCATGTTTGATGTTTTTCCATCTGAAAGCTGTCGTAAAGAGCCTCTGTAATTTGTGGTGTCAATCTTGTCATATGGTAAAACCAGCAATGTAAATCCCCTGTTGGCAAAAATACTGGAACCAAAATCTTTCGGAAGAGGACGGAACATATTAAGAGTAAAAAGGCAGGAAAGGGCTTTATCGGTAATGGTATTTACGGGCATGGAATAAGAGACATCCGCTCCCACCATCCGGTTGGAAACAAATATTTTTTTCTTGTTCTTAAGGACTTGAAGAGCGTCTTTCCAAAGCATTTCAAAGGTTTTGGAATCAATGGGAATATTATTCGGCGAATCCCAATCTATTGTATCTTCGATTTCAGGACGGCGCACAATGAATGTATCATTTGGTGCCCTTCCTGTTGACTCAGGCGGAGTCCATGTTGCCAGACAACCGTTTTCCGCAACAATAGCTTCTTTTGCATTAACAGCCTCAGCGATAGTCTCCTTTCTTGATAGATTTCTTATCACCTGTCTATGGTTTCCAAGAATTTTTTCCAGTTCAGCTTCAAATTCCATTATGCATCTCTCCAATATATCATTATAAAACAAACAATATATGTTCATTTTATCCTGACAATAAATTGCCGGCCTATTTTTTAATGTCCTTTGACGGGACAAAACAATGCTTACTCCAACTCATTTTCCCCCATTCTTCCCGTCTTCCTTTAACCCTATCTCCCTCTTACCCCTTCCTCGCTTCATCATTGACCGCATTTACCTTTTCAAAAACAGGTGTATTTTGGTTTAGCCAGATCAGCACCTTGTCAAACTCTTCTTTAAGTTCTTTAAAAGCTTTGCCTCTATGACTCACAAGATTCTTTTCTTCTCCGGTCATTTCGGCAAAGGTCTTTTTAAAAGGCGGATAATAGAAGATCGGATCATATCCAAAACCGTTTTTACCCCTTGGTTTTTCAGCGACAAGACCTTCGCAGCGCGCTTCGTATGTTAAGGCCGGTGCATTGCTTCCCGGAACGGCAATAGATATAACGCATTCAAATGCACAGCGTCGGTCTGTTTTGTCTTTCATCTCCTCTAACAGTTTGGCACAACGGGTTTCATCGGTTGCATTTTCACCGGCATATCGGGCGGAATGTACTCCCGGCGCTCCGCCAAGAGCTTCTACCAGCAGTCCTGAATCATCGGCTAAAGCAGGAAAACCCAAAATAGTAGCGGTAAAATTTGCCTTTTTGTAAGCGTTCTGATCAAAAGTATCTCCATCTTCTTCAACTGGCGGTATAGGACCAAAATCATCTAAATTTTTAATTATAACAGGGAAGTCTTTTAAAAGTTCCTTAATTTCTGCGTGTTTTTTTTTGTTTCTTGTCGCAAGAACCAATGTAATTAAATTTTTCATGGTGCCCTTTCGCTAATTTTTTATGCTCCCTCTCCTCCGTTCACAGCAACTTTCAGGCATCTGGTTCACAAAAGAGGAGGAAGTACATTGCTGCCTAACTTTTTGAGAAGTTACCGCCTTTAATCCAAGAATGTCCGTTTAAATATATTTTCCTGTTCATCCAGAATTGTTTTTAAAATTTCTATACCCGTCAAAGGATTCATTATTACACATCGAAAAACCACGATATTTTTTTTAAACTTGCCTGAACTCATCAATGTCGTTCTTGAGACAAAACTTTTGCCCGCTTCTCTTTGCAGTCTTTGAACGGTTCTGTTTATTTCGTTTAATCTCTTGTTGATGGATATTTCCTTGTCTGTATCAGATTTTAAAAGTTGTTGTCTGATATGGAAAGGACATATTCTGTATGTAAGAATATTTAGTTCCGGCGGGGTCAAAAGTTCAAAATTTTTCCTTCTTTCAATCTCTTTGGCAAAAATCTTGGCTGTTTCAATTCCATGTTCAATAAGCAGTGCATATCCCTGCCTGCCCATTATTTTGAGCGTGCTGTCAAGAATAAGTGAAGTTGCCTCCCTTGAACCTGCAATCGATTTAATGCCAAGATCCAAAGAGCCGGGACGGTTTACATAGCTCGCATAATATGCAATCATATCCATGACTAGTGGATTCTTAAAATATACCATACCGCAACTCATGGGCATATAAAACTGTTTGTGGCCGTCTATGGTTACCGAATCGGCTAATTCTATACCCTTAAGCAGTTTTTTGTATTTTTCAGACAGCAGGATCGGTCCACCCCAGGCCGCATCAACATGAAAATGTATTCTGTTTTTTTTGCATATCTCCGCAATTTCTGTAAGCGGGTCAACAGTTCCGGTTTCCGTTGTTCCGGCGATTCCGACAACTGCCATAATTGTGTTTCCACTGCTTTCCCTTTTTATCTTTTTTATAGTATCTTTAAGAATGTTCAGATCTATCTTGTTCTTATCATCGACATCTATGCCGATGATATTTTTATTTCCAATTCCGAGAAGCCCTCCGGCTTTTCTAAGAGAAAAATGACCCAGCCTTGAAACAAGAACAACGCATCTATCGATTCCATAAGCCTTGTATGCGGCATGTATTCCTTCTTTCTCCACGCCTTCAAAATCCGCTTTAGGCTGCAGAAGGGAATTTCTGGCAACCCATAATGCGGTAATATTTGCCAGGGTGCCGTCATCAACAAAACACCCCAAAGTAGTATTGGTATTTTGTACATGCATTTCATAAAATTTATCACTGTATTGATAGATCAGTCTGTGAATTTTGGCAAGTACCTGTTTTTCAACAACGGAAACCACTTTTGAAGTTTCCAGTTTCACAACATTTTGATTAAGGGCGGTAATAATGGTTTTAAGATGAACCATGAAAAAAGGAATGGCCGATGTCATGTGCCCTACAAAATAAGGAGAAGCGACATTTACCGCATGAGGCGCGATATCGACAATCAAATCGGTTATTACATCTTCAAGTTTTTTTTCGGGATTCTTTTTTACAATGGTGTCGGTAAATCTATCTGACAGCTCCTTCAGACTGATCTTTTCAGTAATGCCTACATATCTGTTAATAAAATCATGCAGTCCGAAGAGTATCTGCTCCATATGTTTTAGCAGTACGGAACGGGTGGCATCATTTTCCGGTCTTCGGAATATGAGTTTAAGTGTTTCCCATCCGTGGGCAAATTCTGTTTCTTTTGAGGTTTTGCTTGTCTGTTTCATTGACTTTTTTAGTTAGAGTTCATCCTTAAAAAAGGATTCTCGTTCAAGATTCGTTAATATCCAAGACCCGTTCAAGATAAAGGCATACGAATAAAATAACCGCAGGTATCTGTCATTTCCACGAACCGCCTCAGCAGGCACAGCAAAAAATGAAAATGAGGCAGCGCCTAAAAGTCCATTTTATAAATAGCTAAGATTCCTATATTCATAATTTTCATATATATAATGATGCTTCATTTAAGATAAGAGTTTGAATTTAACATAACTTTATATTATAAGCTATTTAGGGAGAAAAAACTATACAAAATATAAAATTTATGTTAGGTGGTTCCATTTTAAGAACAAATTTTTATATGGAGGATAATGATGAACTGGCTTACTGATACGTTTGCAACTTCTATTGGAAAGAAGCTGATGATGGCAATTACCGGTTTTTGCTTTTGCTGCTTCCTGTTGGGACATCTTGCAGGCAATCTGACCATTTATGGAGGAAAAGATTCTTTTAACGCTTATGCAGAGCATCTTCATTCCCTGGGTCTGCTGATTAACATTGCTGAGACAGGTCTTTTGATTTTTGCGGCGGTTCATATTCTAACCGGCCTGTACCTTTTTTATCAAAATCTTAAAGCAAGACCGGTCAGATATATTGTAAACAAAAGAGCGGGCGGCCGTACAATCGGTTCGTCAACCATGCCTTACACCGGTTTTATTATTTTGGCTTTTGTTATTTTTCATCTGAACAATTTTCATTTTGTAGACAAGACAAATACGACAATTTCCCAAATTGTATCCAGTGCATTTTCAAATCCAGTATACACTGCTATCTATATTATCGCAATGATTGTTGTCGCGATTCATGTAAGCCATGGATTCTGGAGTGCATTTCAGACCATTGGTGCAAATCATGTAAAATATATGCCGTTTATCATGATGCTTAGTATTCTGTTTGGCTTGGTAATAGGTATAGGCTTTGGTTTTATTCCGGTTTATATTTTGCTTATCGCTTAGAAAGGAAAAGTTATGGAGCTCGATGCAAAAATTCCAGGAGGTCCTCTCAAGGATAAATGGGATAGACACCGTTTTGAAACAAAATTAGTAAATCCCGCCAACAAGAGAAAGTTTAATCTGATTGTTGTGGGCACCGGCCTTGCCGGCAGTTCGGCAGCAGCATCACTTGCCGAACTGGGCTATAATATAAAATGCTTTTGTATCCAGGACAGTCCCAGGCGTGCGCATAGCATTGCCGCACAGGGGGGAATCAATTCGCCAAAAAACTATCCTAATGACGGAGACAGTATTTGGCGCCTCTTCTACGACACTGTAAAGGGCGGAGATTTCAGAGCAAGGGAGGCTAATATCTACAGGCTTGCTCAGGTGAGCGTTAATATTATCGATCAGTGCGTTGCCCAGGGAGTTCCTTTTGCCCGGGAATATGGCGGCTTGATTGCTAACCGGAGTTTTGGCGGTGCCCAGGTTTCAAGAACATTTTACGCCAGAGGACAGACCGGACAGCAGCTTCTTTTAGGTGCCTACAGCGCTTTATCCCGCCAGATAGCAGCCGGTAAGGTAGAAATGTTTCCGCGGCGGGAGATGTTGGATGTTGTTGTGGTAAATGAGCAGGCCAGGGGAATTGTCACAAGGAATTTAATTACAGGTGAAATTGAATCCCATGCCGCCGATGCGGTTATTTTATGTACCGGCGGGTATGCAAATGTTTTCTATCTTTCAACCAATGCCATGGGTTCCAATGTAACTGCAGCCTTCAGGGCCTACAAAAGAGGTGCTCTTTTCGCCAACCCCTGTTATACCCAGATTCATCCCACCTGTATTCCGGTACACGGAACCTATCAATCCAAATTGACACTGATGAGTGAAAGTTTAAGAAATGATGGCCGTGTGTGGGTTCCAAAAAATCCAGGGGACAAGCGTCCTCCAAATCAGATACATGAATCGGAAAGGGATTATTACTTAGAGAACAAATATCCGAGTTTTGGAAACCTGGTTCCCCGTGATGTTGCGTCACGAAATGCCAAAGAACAGTGTGATATGAATAAGGGAGTTGGCAGTACAGGGCTTGCAGTATATCTTGATTTTGCAGATGCCATTAAAAGAGATGGAAAAGATGTAATTGCCAAGAAATATGGCAACCTTTTCCATATGTACGAAAAAATAACCGCCGATGATCCGTATCAGACTCCGATGATGATCTTTCCCGCGACCCATTACACTATGGGCGGTTTATGGGTTGACTACAATCTGATGAGCAACCTTGACGGTCTTTTTGTTCTGGGTGAAGCCAATTTTTCCGATCATGGTGCAAACAGGCTCGGTGCAAGCGCCTTGATGCAGGGGCTTGCAGATGGATATTTTATTATTCCTTATACAATCGGAGGATATCTTGCAGAAGCAAGTTTTGAGAAAGTGACAATTGATCATGCTGCTTTTAAAGAGGCAGAAAAGGAGGCTGACTTACATATCCGGAAACTTTTATCTATAAATGGAAAACGGACGGTCGATGATTTTCACAGGGAGCTTGGCCATATTCTCTGGAATTACTGCGGCATGTCTCGAAACGATGAAGGGCTTTTAAAGGGCAAAGAGCTCATTCGTAAGCTTAGAGAAGAATTCTGGGAAAATGTTACTGTTCCGGGTTCAAGGGTCGAATTCAACCAAAGCCTTGAAAAAGCGGGCCGTGTCGCTGATTTTCTTGAGTTTGGCGAGTTGATGTTAACCGATGCATATGAGCGTAAAGAATCATGCGGCTGCCATTTCAACGAAGCGTATCAGACCGAGGAAAATGAAGCGAAACGTGACGATGAAAATTTTTGTCATGTTTCCGCATGGGAATATGCTGGTGATGATAAGGAGCCTGTATTTCACAAGGAGCCGCTGGTTTTTGAAAATATTGAATTAACACAAAGGAGTTACAAATGACAGAGACACTGGATTTAACTCTGAAAATCTGGCGTCAAAGCGGGCAAAATGTCAGGGGTAGATTAGAAACATATGTTGTCAAAAATATTTCAACCGACATGTCATTTTTAGAAATGTTAGATATTTTAAATGAACAGCTTACCCTTGAAGGAAAAGATCCAATTGCATTTGACCATGATTGCAGGGAAGGTATTTGCGGTATGTGTGGTGCGGTGATAAATGGCCGTGCCCATGGCCCTGAAAAAGGTACAACCCTTTGTCAGCTTCATATGAGACAATTTTCCAATAATGATACGATTATTATTGAGCCGTGGCGGTCAAGAGCATTTCCTTTAATAAAGGATCTGGTTGTAGATCGCAGCGCTTTTGACAAGATTATCCAGGCCGGCGGTTATATTTCAGTCAATACCGGCGGAGTGCCGGATGCAAATGTGATCCCCATACCCCAGGAGACAGCCGAAAAAGCCATGGATGCTGCAGCATGTATTGGATGCGGTGCATGTGTTGCGGCCTGCCCCAATGCATCTGCCATGCTTTTTGTAGGCGCCAAGGTTTCTCACCTTGCTCTGCTGCCGCAGGGAAGACCTGAAGCGGCAAAACGTGTGCTGGCAATGGTCGAAAAGATGGATGAGCTCGGTTTTGGAAATTGTACAAATGAAAGAGAATGTGAAGCCGAATGTCCAAAAGAGATATCCATTACCAATATTGCCAGGATGAACAGGGAATTTGTCAAAGCATCCTTTTTTTCACCCATGAAACTCTCAGCAAATAGTTAGAAGCTGTTTTAAAACTGATGAATCGGCTGCAAAAGCGTGAGTGCGGTTTAAATTATTGCAAATTTTCGGCAAACAGGCCCACTCAAATTTACAACAATTTATTCTCGCTCTCACACTTTTTCGCTTCGATTCCCTGCTTTTAAAACAGCTTCTTAGATCTATGCACTCGAGGTATTTTTCGGGAGAGCCGAAAATCCGCCCGATGTCAGCTTTCCGATTGACCAGGCGGGATTAATGGCACATTTACCCGTTTTCCCCTTCTTAGTTTAAAAGCCCGTCCTTACCAGTGCTGGAAAGGCGGGCATTTCTGCAATATCCTGCATACCATGACCGCAATCATTTCTTGATTACCGCCACTGCCGGCAACTGTAAGGCTGTTTCAAAACCTTCATATTTTTCTGCGCCCTTTTTCTGTCCGCCATGCTACCTGCGGTGCAGGCAGGGAATAAGTACTTTGTTTGAGATTCCAGCTTCAATAATATGTTGCACTTAATATTTATAATTTTGAAAGGGATGTTGCTTTTCGTCTGGTTCCCATACTCTTTGCGCGGGAATCCGTATGGTATGCATTTCCAAACTGGAGCATGGGAGCGAGAAAGCGAAAACCGTTAAAAGTGTAAACTACTTTTGTGCATTTATGAAGGATGTCCAATATTTTATGCAATCGTTCGCCTGTTCACACCTTACACTAACAGATGCAATAGACGGGAAGATACCGATGCTGAGCGAAAATGGAGACTTTCAGGCGGTCCACAAGAATTTCAGGTTAAGTTAATAACTCTAAAAACCGATAAAAACTCCAGGTCATATCGGTGACCCGCCTTTTTGCTAATTTTTAAATGTATAATTTAATTTATCAGTTTTGTAAACCAAAGTGCCTAAAAGTTGCGGAGAAACAGAGAAACGGAGAAACGGGGAGATGGAATCTTCGCCAATGCATAAGGGATACAAATTTCACATAGGCAGCTTTAAGCTATCAATTAGCCTGCCTGTCTGCATGCAGCGCACAGGCAGGCCAAAGGCGTACCACAACTCCCCCTGCAAATAAAAACGACTTTGCCTTTTTTATCGCGGAGTTTCTGAAAATAATGACAAAAAATACCCCCCGGAAAGCAAAAATTTTATGTGTTGACGATGATTCTGCTTTACTTGCGATTTATACAAAATATCTTGAAAATACGGAATACGAATCGAGAACCGCGGTCAGCGCTGAAGAAGGACTTGAAACAGCAAAGAAGTTTGTTCCCGACATTATTATCAGCGATGTCGTGATGCAGGGAGAAAGCGGCCTGAATTTTTGCAAAAAAATCAAAAAGTTGCCTTATCTTTCTACTTCTATTTTTATATTTGCATCAGGGTTGGCGGTTGAATTGGATGATGTCGTTAAAGGGCTTGATATTGGCGCAGATGACTATTTTATTAAGCCAATTAATAAAAAAGAACTTCTTGCCAAGATAAGATCTTTTTTAAGAATAAAATCTCAGCGGGATGAACTTGTTTATGCTAACAAGAAATTAAGCAAAGCATTTAAATACTTAAAAAGTTATAAAGACGAAAATGAAAAAAAGAATAAAGCTCTGTTCAAAGAAAAGGAGATGCTTCAAAACTCACTTAAACAGATATCTCTTCTGGTGAAAGACAGGGAAAGAACAAATAAGAAGTTGGAACTTTATAATAAAGCACATCAAAAAAGCTTTAACAGTGTTATAACGATTCTTTCAACAATTATTGATTCAAAAAGACAGTATCATCGGGGCCATTCAAAAAAAGTTTCTGAAATATCTATTTTTATTGCCGGAGAACTCAAGCTTTCAAAAGTCCGGATACGTAATATAAAAATTGCCGCGCTTCTGCATGAAATAGGAAAGTTATCATTTTCAGACAGGTTGACAATGAAAAACCCTGAAAAGTATTCACAAAAAGAGAGAAACTTTTTGTACCAACATCCTGTAAAAGGAGCTGCTTTGCTTGAAAAATTTTCAGGATTTGAAAAAATTGCGAAAATTATTAGACATATTCATGAAAATTTTGATGGCACAGGAGTTCCAGATGGCCTGCGAGGTGATGAAATACCAATTGGTTCAAGAATAATCTCAGCAGCAGGTATTTTTGACAATCTTGTATATAGAAAAAAAAACACTTTGGCGAGCAATGAATTGGAACGTATTGAAGAAGAAACAGGGACCAAATATGACCCAACGGTTGTACGCTTTCTACGTAAATATGCAAATTTGTATCCGGCAGATAAGACGGATAAAACAAAGGAACTTAGTGTTTATGATCTCAAACCGGGCATGAAGCTGGCATCCGGTATTTTCACCGCAAGTGGAACGAAACTGCTTCCCATAGGCTCTTTATTAACAGAAGATTCAATAAATCAGATTGCCCGGCACAGCAAGCTCGGTCTTTTGGTGGAAACAGTTTTTATTGAAGAGATTGAATAAAAAATGGATTTAGCAACAATAATTGGCGTTGTTTCAGGTATTGGGCTGGTGGTTGCTTCCATACTGATGGGCAGCGGCCTTGGCCTGTTTATTAATATCCCGTCACTAATGATAGTCGGGGGCGGAACAGTTGCAGCTACTCTGATCGCATATCCGCTTAAAGAGTTTTTCCTGGTTATAGGGCTGTTCATTAAAGTTTTTATATTTAAATTGGTAAAACCGGAAGATCTGATTAAGCAGCTGATCGATATTTCAAACAAGGCCAGGAAAGGAGGTTTGCTTTCCATTGAAGATGATATTTCAAAAGTTAAAGACCGTTTCTTTGCAAAGGCGCTCCAGATGACAGTTGACGGAGCAAAAATTGGTGACATTTCATCCATAATGAAAAAAGAGATATCCCTTCTGCAAAAAAAACATAAAGTCGGATGGGAAATATTCGGCTCTATGGGAAGTTATGCTCCGGCATTCGGCATGATAGGAACGCTTATCGGACTTGTCCAGATGCTGGCAACCCTGGATGATCCCTCTACGATCGGACCTAAAATGGCCGTTGCAATGATAACGACATTTTATGGCGCCTTAATTGCAAATCTGTTTTTTATTCCCATGTCTGCTAAACTGAAAATAAGGAGCGAAGAAGAATCGCTCAATATGAATATATTATTTGAAGGGGTTATGTCCATAAGGGCAGGGGAGCATCCCAGGATTTTGGAAGATAAATTAACCGTTTATCTTTCATCCTCAAAAAAGAACCAGGACAAGGGTAAATCTAAAAAATAAGGTAGAGTTCATCCAGCAAATTTAGCTTGTACTTTAGATATTGCTTTTCATCCGGTTCACATACTCTTTGCGCGGGAACCCGTATGGTATGCATTTCCATGCAAAGATCGTGATTCAAAATTCATTATTTCTGGATAGAATTCATAATATGGCAATTGAAAAGGAAAAACCTGAAAAAAAATCAGACGAGACAGATGAAGAGCATTTTTTTTCTCCAGAGCCTGAGGACGAGCCGGAAGTTGAGGGCGGGGGAGGGGGCGGCGAATGGATAATGACCTATGCGGATCTTGTAACCCTTCTTTTCGCTTTTTTTGTTTTACTTTTCGCTATGAGTTCAACCCAGCAGGAAGCCTTTAAAGAGCTGGTGCAATCTTTAAAAAGCGCACTGGGCGTACAACAGACACCTGAGGCCGGAACAAGGGAAGGGCTGATCATGCCGGAAGTTCCTCCTGAGGAAAGAAAAGAGAAAAATGACAAAGAATCTATTGGTGAACTTAGTGCAATGGTTCAAGAAGAGATTGACGATATAGCTTCAGAAGTACGTGAACTTATCATGGTCAACCGGCTTGGCGGAAAGGTCAGGGTGATAGTAGATGAAAGGGGGACAATAATAATGATTTCAGATATTCTCCTCTTTCCTGTTGGTAAAGCTACCATGACTGATCAGGGCCGGAAAATAATAAAAAAAATTTATGAAATATTAGCTAAGTTTTCATACCCTGTAAAAATATCCGGTCACACAGACAATGTCCCAATACATACTGAAAAACATGCTTCAAACTGGGAGCTTTCTACAAATAGGGCATGCGAAGTTGTTCGGCTGCTAATCGATGAGGGGATTGATCCAAGGAGTTTATCCGCTGAAGGCTATGGAGAATATCGTCCTGTGGCAGCCAATAATACAGCCGAAGGACGAGCTCAAAACAGAAGAGTTGAAATCGTATACGAACGACAGGTTATTGCAGAAAAACTTGAGGAGAATATATATTAGGAGTTGCATATCACTTACGTTTCGATATTTTTTTTGTAACTTCCCAATAAGTTCGGGCAGCGATGGGAAAATCCCCCTCGATCCCCCTTTTTCAAAGGGGTAAGCACATAAAGTACCCGAACTTTTTGAGAAGTTATGTTTTTTATACTTATCGAATTAAAACATGTTACGTTCAAGTTACAAATAACCTATGCGGGGAGAATTGCGGTGCGCCTTTGGCCTGTCTGTGCGCTGCACGCAGACAGGCGTGCTGATTGACAACCCAAATCTGCCGGAGAATTTGTATCCCTTATGTATTGGCAGAGTTTTAGCCTCCCCATCCCACCGTCTTACAGCAACTCTCAGGCATTTTGGTTTACAAAACAGAATCTCCGCAACAATGCACGATGATCCCTTCTTTTTATTAAAGAGGGAAGGCATGAAAGTTGAAAAAATTATTCGGCATGCAAGACTACGGAAAAACAGTTAAAGGTTGCCCAAACAGTATCTCCTTCCTTAAGCCTGAGATATTTGGCGCTTTTTGTGCTTACAATCGAACAAAGATCTGTCCCATCAGAAATGCGTATAACATACTCGGAGCTTACTTTGCCCTTATTAATCCGTACGACAATGCCGTTAAATCTATTTTCAGCGCTACACACTGGTTCTTCAACAGTCTTCTGTAAGATGACACAAGGGGCTTTCACTTCTGCTGTTATAAGCTTTCCCTTTTCCAATCCAAGCTGCTCCAGGCTTTCGTTTGTAATCATAGTGGTTACCTTGTAACCACCGATGGTAGCTAATTCCACCCGGGCCTGGATGGTACCGCTTAGAATCTCCTGAATTTTACCGAAAAAGGAGTTACGGGCGCTGGTTTTACGTGAGGATTCCCTTTCCATAAACAATTTTATTATTCTCCTGATTTCGTCCTTGGAAAAAGAAACAAAGGATGTGGTCAGATTGGGCGTTGAATGCCCTAACATCATTTGAACAGCAGGCAACGGCATGTTGCTATGCATCAACTCTACGGCCCGGGCTTTGCGGATCATTTCCGGGCCCCCCAAATGTTTCAAAAATCCGCACGCTTCAGCGCGTTCGTAGAACTTTCGCCTTACAAAGCCGGGATCAATATCGAATAAGTTGGGAAAGGAATCTTTGAAAGCAGGATCGGCCAGTGTCGACTGGATTTCACGGGATAAGGATTCCGAAATTTGAACTTGTCTGGATTTTGTCTCACTGTCAGGGTCTGTGTTATAAAAAAGAACTAATTGTCGATCATGATCGATATCGTTAAACGGATCAAGAGCCAATACTTCATTCAACTTCCCTCCGGTATAGCGAATTAACAAGAAAATGAGTAAAATCCGCCTGCGGGACAAGCAAACGTCTCGGCGCTGTGAGCCCTCAGCCCACTTACGAAATGATTCTTCCAATTGGCTGAGCTGAACGGCATCCAGGCATTGCTTCTTATCAGGCGCAGATAAAATACGTACGTGGTTTATATCTTTTGGCATCGACAACGGCTGATCGGATCCTTCCTGAGATCTCGGATTTTTTTTATTGAATCCATATGGCTATTCTTTGTCAACTACTGTCAGCCCTGCCTGCGGCAGGCAGGTAAAGCAGACAGCTTGTAAGTGAACTCAAACGGTTGCGCAATTGCCAAAGGCCTTTGCAACCCCGTTCCCTACGATGCGCTGGTTGACGGCAGCGCTACCTGGATAGCATTTAGCGTC
>CAZRLQ010000004.1:9439-23387 GCA_964600725.1 uncultured Desulfobacterales bacterium | reverse complement strand
GTGTAAATTTAAGTTGTCCTAAAATGGCTATTTTCCGCAATATCTGTGCCTTCCTTGACCTTGCAAAAGATTTCTCATTTTAGGACAGTCTTCTGATGAAATATCATGGCTAAAAATACGGGTTAAACTATCATTCAACTTTTCTTCTCTTTTCTTCAAGTCTGATATCCAGGTATTTTAATTTTTCAATGACCTCCTGCATTTCATGATTTTCTTTGGAAAGCTTTTTGCATTTCATTTTTAAGAGTCTGTTTTTAGATTCAGACTTGGAATACTCCTTTTTTAATGCAGTTATTTGACCATTCAAAGTATCAGACAGATTTTTGTTTTCACTTATCTGCTGCAAAAGCGATTTCAGGTATGAAACAAAGCATTTTTTTTTGTGTTCCGGCTTTAATTCATCATATTTCTTCAGCATTTCCAATGCAAGTCTATAGTTCGGGTTGACATTTTTATTGGATGAATATAAAAATGCAAGGTGCAAAAATGATTTGCCGACTAATGATGGATCTGAACCGGTTTTGATAACATTTTTCAACCGGGTGATTTCGCATTCAATACAGTCTGTTTGCAGTACAGAATAAAAATCCGGTTCTACTGTGTGATGTTTTGATTCTATATTATTTTTTCCCACAAAAGCACATCCAGATGCCAAAAAACTTATAACAATAAGTAAGGCGTAGATAATCATTTTTTTTTGTCTCAATCGATAGATCAATCTCATATGCCCACTTAAGTTTGTAAAAATTAAGCCTGTTATACGATTCATTTTTGATCTGAGGGGTACGGAAAAACTCAATTAGATCAATTAAATCCAACCTAAATCTTAAGCGCCTGAATGAAAGAAATTATTTTGTCCTTATTCTTTAACAAAACATATTTAATCATGAAACGAGCATTTTATGAAGCTGTTGTTGTTGTAATGGTTTCCGTTTTTTTTTCTATTGCTGTAAATGGAATAAGACCTGAAAGAATCGATCTTTTCAGCAACAATTACCACAAGAACGACAAATATAAAAACAAGACAAGAAAAGAAATAACTATTGAAGATGCAATACGGAAATACAAAAGCGGCAATGCTTTGTTTATAGATGCCAGGCCGGAAATTGATTTTTCAAAAGGGCATATCAAAGGAGCTATAAATCGCCAGGAAAGCAATTTTGACAAATGGGTTAACGATTTTATCTCAAAAACTGCTTCAGATAAACTGATAATTACTTATTGTGACGGAATTGACTGCCAGCTATCAAAAAATCTTGCCGAAAAACTTGAGCTAGTAGGTTTTGAAAATGTTTATTATATGACAGATGGCTGGAATAAATGGAATCAGCTATCTCAACCGATTGCCTCTGGCAGAAACCTTTGAAAGTTTCTGCTTTAATCAGTATTTCTCTGCAGAAACCGCAGTGATACGACAAAAATAGATGAGGTTACTCAAGCCAGAGGTATGCCGTGAGTATGTTTAGTATGTACAGTCTGTTTATGATACTTTTCGTGTGCAAGAGTTTAAAGCCTGTTTTGTTGTAACCTCTTAACAAGTTCGGGTACCTTATGTACTTGGGGAATTTTTCCATCGTTTCCCTAACTTTTTGAGAAGTTACGTTTTATTCACTATTTTTAGATTTTAAGTTCCATTTAACTAAAATGTGAAAATTAAATGCGCTCAAACAGTTCTCATTTTTTGTGTTTCACGGAACTTAAAATTTTTACCCAAAAAATACTTTTACCATTTTTTTGTAAAGCTCAAATACAATTACCCCGCTTTTTGACGTATTTGGAAGATAACGCTAAAGCTTCACTGCGTGCCCGGGTCAAGCCAAAAATGACGTTAAGCCTTTTTCATATACGCATCATGCTAATCCGTGATTAACCATTTTTTTAAAAGAAATTCGAATTTACCGCTATCCGTTTTCCCGTTCAAAAGTTTTCATGAAATCGCTTAAAGCTTCTGTTGCTTCGAGGGTTGTCGCATTGTAGATGGATGCTCTGCAGCCTCCAACGGAACGATGGCCTTTCAGACCGGCAAAGCCGTTTTCCGCAGCTTTTGCAATAAATGTTTTTTCAAGTTCTTCATTTGGAAGCCGAAAGGTTACATTCATCTTTGATCGGCTGTCAATATCGGCTGTGGCTTTATAAAAATCACTGGAGTCTATTGTTTTATAGATGCAATCAGCTTTTTGCCGGTTAATCTCTTCCATTTTTGCAAGACCGCCAATTGTTTCTTCAAGCCACTTTAATACAAGCTGAACAGTATAGATTGCAAAACAGGGCGGAGTATTAAACATGGAATTCTTGGAGGCAAAGGTAGTATACTTTAACATGCTCGGCAAAGTATCCGGCACCATTTCCAGCAAGTCATTTCTGATAATTACCATGCATACACCTGCCGGGCCAATATTTTTCTGAGCGCCGGCATATATAAGGCCGAATTTATCCACGTCAAATGTTCTGCTCATAATATCTGATGACATATCTGATATAAGAGGAACATCGCCTGTATCAGGAAAAGAAGCCCACTGAGTTCCCTTTATAGTATTATTTGATGTTAGATGAACATACACTGCGTCACTGCTGAATTGTATGTTTTGAGGAATATAGGAAAAATTCCTGTCTTCAGAAGATGCAACCACTTTTATCTGTTTTCCCTGTATTCGGGCTTCTTTTATGGCTTTTGTAGACCAAGTTCCTGTGTTAACATAATCTGCTGACCTGTCGCCCTGTAGAAAATTCATGGGAACCATACAGAATTGAAGGCTGGCTCCACCTTGGCAAAATAGTACATGGAAATTATCATTTAGCTTTAGAAGCCTTTTTGTTCTTGAAACAGCATCATTCATAACATCATCAAAGGATTTGGACCTGTGACTTATTTCGGTTATCGACATGCCGGTACCCTTGTAGTTTAAAAATGAATCTTTTATTTCTTCAAGGACGCTAAGAGGAAGAGCAGCGGGCCCGGGATTAAAGTTATAAAATCTATTTTCTTTCATATTACCTCCACCATATATGAGTCTGTTGATTTATGAGAATTTTCGTTCAAGATCAAGTCATGCGAAAAAATAACCGGGGGCATAGTTGATATTAGCAAGGATTATTTTTTTCGCATAACCTGTCTGGCGCCTGCCTGTGCATCTCATGCAGGCTCACACAGACAGGCCAAACTCAAATCGCAATTCTCAAAATACTTAATCTGTTACAGTTTTTGCGCCATATTTTCGTCTTCCCAGTATGCGCCGCGTCAGGCGGGCTTGAACGTAAACGAAATTTAGCATCGCCGCTATTCAAAAATTTTTTATTTTACAGATGGTATTTAATAAGTCAATCAATATTTTTTGCTCATTACAACGAGTATCTTATTGACCTGGATATTTCACGACTCTAATTTACCGCAGATGTTTTGCACAGAATATAAAGCCGCAGCATTCTGCTGCGAATGTTTTGCAACACAGCATATGCCGTGAATTAGACTTGCCTGAAAGGTGAATTGTTTATATATAAAATTGAAATTATCCATCAAGAACCCATCTTTCGCTAATTTTTAGATGTATTTACTTGAGTTTTCGAAAGTGTTCGGCATTATAATTGCTTAATCCAATCTTTAGTATCGAGTTTTGGGTGATGAGTTTTGAGATTAGGAATGGGCACGAAATAACTTCTCTAACTATAAAATGCCCAAAAAATACAATACAAAATTCCTGATGCTTGCAGGGGCAGCCACAGGGGCTGCCCCTGCTATTTTGCGCTAATATGCACCACGGCTCCAGGTGATGGGGAGTTATTTCATCCTCGTTCCTTAGGCATTTTTTCAATACTCATTACTCACTGCTCATCACTCACCCCTGCCTTCTGCAGGCAGGTCTCACCTCTCATCACTCACCACTCATTACCCTTATGCGCACAACAAAATTTATACCATTATCTATTGATAAGCATTATAGTTTTTTCGAAAACTCAAGTATTTATCAAATTTGCGAACCAAAGTGCCTAAGAGTTACGGGGAGATGGGGAGACGGAATCTTCGCCTGACGCAGAGATTGCGGAGAATAGCCATTTTAGGATAGCCTCCTGAGGCTGCTTTGAGTTATCAATTTGGGCCAATCATGCGGGGTTCAGGTACCAATAGATAAGTCTTTCCCCCAAAAAAATATACAGAACAGCACCGAGAGACAGAAACGGGCCAAAAGGCACTGCGAGTTTCATATCCTTGCGTGTGCTTAGCATGATTATGACGCCGACTATCGCGCCTGCAAGAGATGCTGTAAAAATTGTGAAAAGCACGCCTTTCCAGCCTAAAAAAGAGCCAATCATTGCCAAAAGCTTAATATCACCTCCTCCCATTCCCTCTTTTTTCGTAATAAAATGGTAAGTCCAGGCAACCGCTAAAAGACTTCCTCCTCCGGTCAGCAAACCAAAAATGGAATTTTTGAAACTGATTGCCGGCAAAGCAAAAGATGCCGCAATACCGATAAGTATTCCCGGAAGCGTTATTACATCCGGAATTAACTGATGATCAATATCAATAAATGTTAATACAATAAGAGATGCCACAAAAACAAAGTAGATAAAGCCTTCAAAGGTGAACCCGAAATTTAAAAGCATACAAAGCGCCAAAAAGCCGACCATTATTTCAACAAGCGGATAACGAAATGATATGGATGCATTGCAATGCCGGCATCGTCCCCCTAACAGCAGATAACTTAAAACCGGAATATTGTCGTAAAATCGTATTGAACTGCTGCAGCTTGGACAGGTGGATCCAGGATAAGCGATTGATTTTGAGAAAGGAATTCTATATATACATACATTTATAAAGCTTCCTATGCACATCCCGAAAATAAAAGTAATTATCTCAGTCATACTTCCCGGCATATTCTATACATCCTTTTGCTTTAAAGTTAAGCTGCATTTGAACTGGCGGTGAAAAAGCCTTTAAAAATTATAGCTTCCACATAATTAATTTCACTGCGTTGTCGATCTTCAGAGTATTATAATACGCCTTCCTCCCTCTGACTTTATGAAATTAATTATCTGAAAATTTATCGTAAAATGGCAACTTCTCAATAAGTTCGGCAACCTTGTGCTTTCCCCATTGAAAAAAGAGGGATTGATGGAGATTTTCCCATCGCTGCCCTAACTTTCGATAAATTACGTAAAATGAAGATAATGTCTTTATTTTTTCTGTTTTTACCAACAATTAGTTCGTCCTTTCAGTCGATCCCTCAGTTGAAATGACAAATGAAGGCCGCGGCAAGGATCAATCCGGTCCGGAAATGAAATATATCACGGCATAAGCTTTGAACGTATCAAATTTATAATGTCGGTTATTTCCGCATCAGGCGCATCAGAACAATCGATTCTGCCGTCCTTTATAAAAGGTGTGATCTTTTGATAGATATCTCTTGTTAAGCCGCCATATTGTCCTGCAAAAGAATTTATCCGTGATTCAAGACTGAAAAGAAGTTTTTCCCTTGCTGACAATGTTAAGTATTGGTCAATTTTTTCGAGCATTGCCTCTCTATTGTCAGGCAGTTTTCCATTTACATCGATCAGATTGGTTGCGCTGTCACTTATTAGATTGGTCTTAGTGTCAATTTCTTCAATCATTGTTCTGATTTCTTCTACAACCTGCTCTTCGCTGGCTTCCATAAAATCTCCATTTTTCAACGCCTTTTCAAGGCTTGTCTGGGGAAAGACTTGAAGGGTTCTTAATCTGATAAAATCTGGAGAAATTTTTGTCAATACATCAGCCGTATCATAAGCATGTTCTTTTGTCCATTTTACTCCCCCCAGCCCGGGCATCACATAAACAGAACATGAAAGACCTGCTTCTTTTACCTTTATTCCACCTTCAACATGTTCATCTCCGGTCACACCTTTATTGACAAACTTAAGGACAGCATTCGAGCCGCTTTCAAGGCCAAAATGAACCCTGTCAAGCCCGGCTTTACGATATTCTTTTAATTCTTTAAGAGTCCGCACACTGGCCGCTGTTTTTGTTCTGCCGTAAACAGTAAAACGACGAATCGTTGGGAAATTGATTCTTATTTCATCAATTGCTTCAGCTAAATAATCAGGCTTGAGGATCAAAAAATCAGCATCTCCCATAAAACATGTCTGCCCACCGCCTGCCCGCCAACTTAAAATATGGTTAAAATTGTCTTTTATATTTGGTTTATTCTTAAACCATGAAAGAAACCATACCAGTCTTGGATCAAGATCCTTTTGAATTTCTTCTGTCTCTCCTAATTCACCACCTGCTTCTTTGATCTTTTCAACCAATTCAAAAATATCCGCAGGTGTCGAGGATCTGTATCCCGAATAATCAATCCCTTCTTCTATCAATAAACTGTCGATCCGTTTAGCTCTTCTGACATCTTCTTTTACTTCTTCAACGCTTCTTTTTGAAAAATGAGCGCCAAATTTATAAACAGGGCAAAATTTACATTTATTCCAGTAGCAGTTTCTCGTAAGTCTGAAGGTAAGACTTAAGTTTTCCGTCGGAGGCCTGATGGAACAGATTTCAAACGGCCTAATAGATGATAAATCTATTCCCATTTTTATACTCCATATCGATTTGAATTTAAAGTTTGCTTTGAACCAGCATTATGATAATATCCATCACATTGGTCCGTGTCGGTCCGGTTATTAAAAGGTCACCAAGAGCTTGAAAGAACGGATAAGCACCATTTTGACGCAGGTAAGCGTTTGGATCCAGGCCCTTTTCGCGGGCACGGGTCAGCGTTTTTTCATCAGCAATGGCGCCGGCTGCATCTGTCGGGCCATCCGTGCCGTCAGTCCCGCCACTCAGAATGACGACATTCTCAGCGCCATTTAAGGCGATGGCTGATGCCAAAACAAATTCCTGGTTACGCCCGCCCTTTCCTTTTCCCTGAAGTCTCACCGTGGTTTCACCGCCGGAAAGAATGCACGCCGGAGGTGGAATCGGTTTTCCGGAAGCGATAACCTCTTTTGCAATGGCGGCATGCATTTTGGCTATTTCACGCGTTTCTCCCTCAATCATTGCAGAGAGAATAATGGGCCGATAACCCAGACGTTCGGCCTTTTGGCTTGCTGCCATCAATGCCTGCAGATTGGTACCTACGAGTTCCCAGGAGTCCTTTTGGAAAGCAGGATCTCCTGGTTTTGGAGTCTCGGCCACCTCCCCCTTCACCCCTTTATTAATATGCTTTCTCACAGACTTTGGAATAGACTCCCATATGCCGTATCCTTTTAATAGCAGCTCTGCTTGACGAAAGGTACTGGTGTCCGGCACTGTAGGTCCGGACGCAATCACGTCCAGATCATCTCCTACCACATCCGAAAGAATGAGGCTTGTCACGGCGGCAGGATGTGCCAGCCGGGCCAGTCCGCCTCCTTTGAGTCGTGAGAGGTGTTTTCGGATTGTATTGATCTCATGGATCGTCGCTCCACAAGCCAAAAGAAGCTGGGTGACCTTCTGTTTATCTTTCAAGCTTACACCCTCGACAGGAGCGGCGAGAAGAGCGGAACCCCCTCCGGAGATCAAGCAGATAACCATATCTTTCTCTTTAGCCTGTCTTACCAGAGAAATGATATTTTTACTTCCCCTGACGCCTCGTTCATCAGGAATCGGATGACCCGCTTCATGAACAAAAATGCGCTCAAGGGGAAGCCCGTGTCCATCCTTGACGACGATAGCTCCATCTGAGACTCGCTGCCCCAAGAGTTCCTCAACGGCCTTGGCCATAGGGGCAACTGCCTTCCCGGCGCCCACCACGATTATCCGATTGTAATTCTTTAATTCCAGACGATTTTTACCGATTAAAAGAGCTTCATCCTTTATCTTTACGTGATGAAAAACAGCATCAAAAGGATCCACGGCTTGCAATGCTGTCTGAAAAATTTCATGGGCGTGCTGCCGCATATCGCTAAGTATGGATTGATGTATGTTCATACAGCGTCCCTCCAGTCTGCAGGCGGTCTATATCGATAACGAGCTGAGAAAGAAATCAGCGCAGATCGAGTAAAAATCTCGGCCTGTACGGTTAGCTTTTGGATAAATTAGTTATGAGTCAATGGCATTAACTTAGGACAGGAGACAAAATAACTTCCCAAATCAGACATCACAGCTTCAAGCCATCTTTGCCCGATCTAAAACCACAAAAATATTAAAATAGTTCACTATTTCTTCAACTTTTATGCCTATTTTCAGCTCGGGCAAATCGAACAAACCTGACCTCAATCTGCGCTTTTACTTGTGAAAGTTATTTCGTCCCCGTTCCTTAAGAATATTTTGTCTGAGCGCAGTTCTTGACCGTCTTTCCCGTGCAGGCGGGAATCCAGTAATTCCGGCAACTTCGAGGCCTCCGGATACCAAGTTTTTCACTGGAAAGACATATGAAAAAGTCTCAAATTAATGACATTGGCTAACCACTAACGGCTAACCGCACAGCTTGAAAAATTTGGTTAAATCAGGTTGAAATAGAATTCCGATTCAATTTCGTTTTCTTTTATAATACTGCGGGTTCCAATTGTTTTATACATCTTTAAACCATCTAAAAACGGATAAATAACCCCATCGGTAATTATCTTGCATTTTACACCGATATCTTGGTTTTTAGATGCGGTCATACTGAATCCCCACTTCCATAATTCTTTAATCTCATCAATAAGATCATCAAATTTTATAAATGCGATATTATTGTTTTTTGCAGTCAGGCCCTTATTAACTTTTTGAAAATCATCGTTGGAAATGAGTCCTTCACCATTATTGGAAACGGTGATGATATCCTTAATCATTTTCCGATTAATGGATACCATGCAAAAATCATTATAAAAAGCGTATGAAGGTTGGATACCGATAAACGCCGGCAAAGCAATATTGTTTATTTCCACATCTTCAAATTTTTCTTCCTCAAAACCTATTTTTGTTTTTTGTATTGCTGACTCAAAAAATTTTGTCAAAACCTCCTGCTTCTTCACTTCGAAAAATATAGTCAGCTTTGGAACCGGAAAGAGGCCGTCCACGTCAATATCTGTCAGGATAAATCCGAACTGATTACCGAGGGCTTGGAATATCTCGTCAAGAGAGCATCCAAATTTTTTTTCAAACTCAGCCGCATCAGGCTCTCCTGTTTTGCCACCATGTAATATTTTTTCAGAAAAAATACTAAAAAGGAACTCAAAATCCATGGTGTTAGTCCAATAATAACATATAGTCTTTTTCGGAACCATATGGATTGTTTTGTTTTCCGAAGGCTTAAAACCATAAGGCTTGGCATAAGCCAATTCCATTTTTGTTTTGTCAAACATTATAAGCATTTTATCATGCAACAGATCACTTCTATTGTCAGAGGACGCATATCCCATCGTTTTCAAACCTTTAAACGAAGCCGATAAATGTTCAATTGCAGCCAGGTTTTCCTTATCACCACCAATAAACTGGGCTATATTTAATATATAATCATAAGTTTTTTCGATATTGTTATAAACAAAACTTCGAATCGATTTAGACACAAGCTTGTGCCGCAAATCCTGATAATTTTTATTCTTTTTTAATGATTCTTTCTGATTTGACTTGGACAATATACAATTTTTAATCGGCAGGCTGTCTGGTGAGGCTATCAACAAACCATCCGTCAATAAATAATATATTGAAAAACCGTTATTCAGTCTGAAATTCTTAATTTTATATCCAGCATATTCTTCCACCCGGCATTCAGTCCCTTTTGCAAGATATCTTGTAATAAACTCGGTGAAATCTGCATTATGTTTTGGCCTGGAAATGAGTACAATACTTCCAATGGCCTTTTTTAGATCGTTAAGTTTAAAATCATCGATTTTGGCAGGCAAAACAGCAATTACCGCCTCTTTCCCGAAAAGTTCTTTGAAAAGCATACTATCTATGGCTGACAAAACCGATGTTTCAACTTTTTTGTACTCTTCAATGATACCCTTGTCCACTTCAAGCTCCAACATGACTTTAGTCAGGTCAATCCCCTTAAGCTTTTGTCCCAATTTCCCTTTTTTGAAATCATCAATACTCTTTTCAAGATCAACGAACTCTATCAATAATAAAGTGTCTTTAGGCAGTAAATCCGCGGGAACCGTTCCCACAGGCTGCGGTTTTAAATAATACCAGATGCCTGCAGCAAGCAGAACTGTAACTACAATTCCAACAAAAAACTTTTTCATTTTACCCCCATCTCTGTCTCAGTATGAAGAAACACGAAAATGATAAATTATCCTGTCTGACATTTCCTCTTATTCTTTTCGGATTATATTCTCCTGACCCGAAATAACGAAACCTTCAAAACGAAACGGCTATTCATGCTGCCTTGCGATTTGGGATCGAACGAATTTAACCTGAATTTTAGAGCGAATTCTAACAACTTAATTCATTCCCTGTCTCTTAACACTTTTGAGCTCGTTTTAAAATCTTCCATTTTGCTTTCGGTCAAAGAAGATGAAAACCTTAAACGTCTAAATCGGGGAAATTGTTTCGTCATAATCCCTTACCCATCTTTCGCTGATTTTTTATATGCATGATTTATCAATTTTTATGCCATTATCATGTCATATATAGACTGCCGCAGTAGCCGGTTTCGTCCTTAGTCTCGCAATTTTATGATAAAAACGCGCAAAAGATGCTTAATCAGCCTGACTTTTGATATATGATGCGACAATAGGGCATCCTTGTTACCGTCTAAAGTGATAGGGTGATAATGTCGAAAAGAGTAGAGGAAAATTAAGATCGTAACCGCAGGAATGTAATTTCTTGAAAAGTCAGGGCAGTGATGTGAAAAATCTCCCTTTTTCAAAGAGGGGCAAACAGTGGTTGCCCGACCTGCCCGTACACCGCGCGCAGACAGGATTTATTGAGATTATAAAAAATGAGGTAATTAAATGAATAAATTAACTGTTATGGGTTTACTTGCATGGCTTGTAAGTGCTGTTATAGTCGGATTTCAAGCATTATCGTCATTAATGGGGCGAGAAGATGGCTGGAACAATTTATGTATAGGTGATCTTTTTGATGCAAAATATTTAGGCTGGATCGATGGTATTTCATGGATTTACATCCAAAAATCAGCTGATTACATTGTTACCATGCCTTTATTTCTCTTGTTGATTTTTATTGGCATTATATTTTTTCTAATCAACGCTTTTTCCAGGGTTTAGAGAAGGGCCCGAAAAAGGAATTTATCCCGGTTCAACTCCATAAAAAAGTGATAATACCTAACAAAATAAAGTTGGTTTCAACATAAAACTCCAGCTTGATACTTGGCAGCAGATAACCATGTTCATATGCCAAAAGAATCATTAACAAAAAAAGTGGGCATATTAAAAGGGCAAAGCCAAGACTTGAGATAAAATGAAATAAGCTTGCAAGAAAGAGAGCGGCAATAATGAAAAGCAAAACCAATTTTAATAGATGTACCGTTCGCTTTTCTCCCAATATTATTGCAATTGTTTCCTTACCTACAATACGGTCACCCTGCATATCAAGAATGTCGAAAAAAGATGTTCTTACAAACACCAGACATATTGATAAAACAAATAACAATACTGCAACAGAAGTACTTTTCTGCTGTAAATAAAAGACCGGAATTATCGCTGTAACAACTCCCCATGCTATTGAAATTAAAACGGTCTTTGATCCAGGTATATCTCTTATTCGTTGATACCTGCAACTAATAAAACTTTTCGGCAAAAAGTTTAAATTATACAATAATCCCATAATGCTCATGAAAAGAAGAATCACAAATGGGACAGAACCGATTGTATAAGACGTAATTAGTCCCGTTACAACCGCTATTCCGGCAAGAATTTCAAGAACAGCCCTATTCCTTGTATAAAAAGAGGCTCTGTCAGGATCATTGAAAACATCCGCTCCTACACCGGTTAAGTTGTTGAAAATATGTATCGAATAAACATACAGCATTGAAACTGACATTGGTGGGAAAAAATGCTTCGCTCCTTGAAGGGCTGACCAGGCATAGCACAAACATCCTGCGCCAACAGATAAATATATATTTGTCAACATAAGGATTCGCTGTATGGTATAAATATACCCGCTTAATCCCTGATTCTTCTTGGAAAGTAAAGTCTCAAGCGCCCTGTAGACTCTTTTAATTATCCAGTTGGGTGTTGATGCTCCTGCTGTTATTCCAACAGATTTGACTGATGCAAGAGCCTTTGCATCGAGCTCTGCTTCTGTTTCAATTTGATAAACCGGTTTTCCGGATTGTTTTGCTATATCTGCAAGCCTTTGTGTATTGCCGCTGCTGTGTCCGCCAACAACGATTACCACATCTACCATTTTGGCAAGCCGGTTTACCTCTATCTGCCGTTTTTCCGTTGAATCACAAATTGTATCGAAAATTTTGTAATGGGGGATTTCTGTCGTTATCCAGTCTTTTATTTCTCTGAAAAGCAGCCTGTTTTGAGTTGTCTGGGCAACTACAATTGCTTTGTCAAAAACAGGGAGAGAGTTGATATCTGATATCTTGCCGACCACATACCCCTTATCCCCTGAATAACCGAGCAGACCGATAACCTCCGGATGGTTTTTATCACCTATGATTATAGACGCATACTCTTGTTTTGCGTGTTTCCGGATGATATTTTGTACTTTGATAACATGGGGACAAGTAGCATCTATAATTTCAAAGCCCTCTTTTTCAAAATTTCTCTTGATTTCAGGAGTAACCCCGTGGGCTCTTATTATGACGGTTCCGGAACCACCAGATGGTATATCATGGACAACGGTTATACCTTTTTCTTTTAAAAGATTGAGCACCTGAGGATTGTGAATAAGAGGACCATATGTGTAAATATTGCCTCTACTTATATTGGCGGCATCCAAGCCGATCTCAACAGCCCTGCGTACCCCCATACAGAATCCAGAGGCTTTGGCAATTGATATTTTCATTTAACTGGCCATGCGACTGTTAAACCCTGTGCTTGCGCCGGGCTTAACAAACGAAATAAGAAGGGTGAAATTTCATCATTTGAAGTGGCGGCCTTGATCATAATTTCGAAAAATATCCTGCTGACGGCAGCCGGAAACAGACCCTGAGTTTTATTAATCCATCAGAACAGAGAACCATCCCCATCATTTAACCTGTTCCTTTAAATATATTTCGTGATCAACGAGTGAGAGTGAATGAATATATCCCTTTATGAACTTCTGATCTCCGAATATGTTAACCAGTCTGTAACCATCTCCTTCCGGTTTTACTGTATCCACTGATTCCATAATCAGTCTGTTCTCATCTTCCATGATAAGATAAGCATTTGCTTCACACATGGTTTAACCTCCTTCCTGCAATACTGAGAACTTAGCGCACCTTCAGTGCGGACATAAGCGCCTATGAGTAAACTAAAGTATATTAAAGTGCCTACGGGCTATAATAAAAAATGGAAATTCCCTATGCTATCAAGTCACTCTTTATCATAAACCTGTCTGTCGTATAAGCCGCATATATTGTTTCCAGGACTCTACCCTTCGCCTTTTGTTATATTCTCAAAAACATTGCAGTTCTTTTAAATGCACTTCAACAAGTTCATCAACGAGCAAAGGAAGAGAACTTGGGGTTACGCCAACTATTTTTATATTTTCCTGTGAAAGCGGTAAAAGAAATTTTTTTGCATGGCTGTTTGCTATCGCTTTTGACATAGCCGGTGTTACCTCTCCCATCATGGCACATGCAAATATTATTCCAATCGGTCCTATAATTATATCAACCCGCTTAACCATGTAAACAATAGCGTTTTCTCCGGAGGCTCCACGATTGGCTCCTGATTTCAGCATTTTTGAAGTAGCGATGGCATTTGTACCCAAAGCGACAATTTCGATAGTTTCTCCAAACAGCTCTTTGAGCTTCTTTATTATTGTACTTCCGATTCCACCACCTTGACCATCTATCACACATATGCGCTTCATATTATCTTCGCCCCAACCCGC
>CAZRLQ010000004.1:0-9339 GCA_964600725.1 uncultured Desulfobacterales bacterium | reverse complement strand
CTTTTAGATTTTCTTTATGAGAAATTCGAGCTAAAGCTTTCTGATTCTCAACCTGTTTTTTCTCTCTCTTTTCGAACGTCGCTTACTGGGGCCTTTCTTTTTTGTTGTCGGAACCCATCCACTATAATCTGATTCAATATCTGTCCCCTTGACATCCATATAAGAAGCCAAAATCATTTTCTCTTCAAACTCGGAAGAACTTATTGTGGCAGCCCCCTGAGTAGCTGAAAATTTTACAATGTCCATATCAGAGCTGACAATCAAAGCTTTTTCTCTTTCCTCGGCAGCCATCCTTTTTATCACAGAATCAGCCGATTCTCCATTGTGGGAAAATCTTATGTGAATACCTTTTATTTTATCATTATTTTGAGAAAACAAAGGGGCATTTATTCCGTCAAAAACAACGGTAATGTCATGGTGTTTAAGCCTGTTGTACGATACAAGTGTATCGATTAAAGCTTCCCTGCCCGTTTGAATATCCATATGATCGAAAGAGCTTAAATTGTTTGACCGGCGAATTAGATTATAACCATCAATTATTATATGAAGAGACATTTTAATTTTATCTCAGATCCTTTTGATCAATTCTTTTTTGGTTTTATCTCATCAGAGCATTAATCCAACAGAGCCCCAATACAATATTGTGCTCTGCACACAATGGCTATTTCTTAAAATCTCTGCATCTGCCTCTGGCATTGCGTATGGTCAGTCAGCTCGAGACGTTTGCAAAACACTCCATACGTGAATGCTCCTTTCCTGAATCAAAGATTCAAAGAGGGGCTCCTTCGGCGGGGATAAAATCATTTAACTTTTAATTATACCAAAATGAAAATGTTTTTTCAACAATATTTTATATATCCAGACCTGCGTTAGTTGCACTATCTGCCTGAAAATCACAGTCTGCAAGAAATGTTTTCTTGTTAAAAAGGCCAGTGCTGCTGACTGATTAACAGCCATTGCCATTTTCCCTGCAGCCAACTTTCTGATTGGCTATACAAATAATATGTGCCATAATAAATAAAATTCAGCCTGAATTTTATAGTTTGAAAAGAACATAAGACCATACATCAGAGCAACCATATGAAATTTATACGAAATATTTTTTTGACATGTGTTATCTTTATTTTTTTGACAAATATTTTTTTCTCCAAAGAAGCTTACGCCATTACTATCAAAGAGGAAGAAGATCTTTCGCGGGAATTTTTAAAGGTAGTTTTAGCCCATTATAATCTGATCAAAGATCCCTTTATTGTTAATTATGTAAACAGAATAGGCCAAAAAATAGTTTCGGTTCTGCCGGAACAGCCCTATCCTTATCGTTTTTACATCATAAAAGAAGATGTTTACAATGCTTTTGCAACTCCAGCGGGTCATATTTTTATAAATAGCGGACTGCTTGGCGCTATGGACAGCGAAGACGAACTCGCGGGCATACTTTCACATGAAATAGCTCATGTAGTATGTCGTCACATCTCCCAAAAGATAGAAAGGTCAAAAAAATTCGGATTGGCAACACTTGCAGGAATGGCAGCCGGCATATTTTTAGGAATCGGTGGTGCTTCTGAAGCCGCAAATGCAGTCACAGTCGGTACAATGGCAGCAACTCAATCAGCAAAGCTCGCATACAGCCGCAAAGATGAAAGACAGGCGGATAAAATAGGACTTAAATACCTTGCAAAAGCGGGATACAGCGGGATGGGACTGCTTACCATGCTTAAAAAAATCCGCTCTAAACACTGGTTTACTTCAAATCAGATTCCAACTTACATGACCACACATCCAGCTACTGAAGAGAGAATTGCGTATATTGACTCATGGCTGGAAAGCAACTCAAATCCTTCAAAGAAAAAAGTTTTGACAAACGAATATGAGTTTGAAATAGCGCGTGCCAAAATTGTCGCTCTTTTTAGTGACGAAACATTTGCCTTAAAAAAATTTAAGACAGATACAGATAAACATCCCGAAAGTTTTATGGCACATTACGGGTATGGATTGATTCTATCGCGAAAAGGCAGTTATAAAGATGCAATTGCTCATTTTAAATCAGCGTTGGCTAAAAAAGTGTTTGACCCAAATGTCCTAAAGGAATTAGGCAAGCTCTATTTTATTAGCGGCCGGTATTCAAAAGCGCTAAATATTTTTGAAGGCGCTTTAAGTATTGCACCTGATGACCCTGAAATGATGCTTTATACAGGAAGAACCCAGACAGAACTTAAAATGTTTGAAACGTCCATATCAACCTTTGAAAAGCTTATCGCAAAAAATCCTGATTTTAATCAGTCATACTATTTCCTTGGTGAAACATACAGTAAACTTGGAAAGACGGCGGAAGCTCATTTTTCCCTTGGTATATTTTACAAAAACAGAAGAGATTTTAAAAATGCTGCTTTTCACCTGAAAAGGGCTCTTAGGAATATAAAAAATTCAGAAAAAAAACATGAAATAGAAAAAATGCTGAAAGAAATCAAAAATCAACAGTTTCCAGGGGAGCCGTCCAAAAATGAAAAATTTTCCCGACTGGTCAAGGAAGGCGAAAACGCAGCGTTGGCACCCATTTTGTTCATCCGCCGGAAACGTTGAAGTTTCACTTCAAACAGGGCTTTAGTCTGATCCGCCCGCTTGTATCACACAGGCGGATAAAGATATTGCAAAAACAACCATTTTCGGACGATCTTCCATCCAAAAAGGCAGGTTTTTATGATTATTAAAGATAAAGTCGCTATAATAACGGGCGGCAATCGTGGTATTGGAGCTGCTGTTACAAAGCTTTTTCTGAAACAAGGAGCAAAGGTTGTTATTACTTATTCTTCAGACAAAGGCGAGTTCCCTGATGAAGAGATGATGAATGAAGCCGGTGGAATTGCCGTTAAATGCGATATAACAAAACCGGCTGATGTAAAAAATCTTGTTAACACAACAATTGAAAAATTCAACAAACTTGATATTCTGGTTAACAATGCAGGAATTTTAAAACACCATAGCGTAGATTGTTTTAATGAACCGGTTGTGGATAAGCATATTGAAACCAACCTCAAAGGACCGATTCTGTGTACCTCGCAAGCCGTTGAAGAGCTCAAGAAAACCAAAGGGGTCATTGTCAACACAAGCTCGATTGTAGGATTATCGCCGAGTCTGTTAAGTGATATCTATGCGGCAACAAAACATGCGCTTGTGGGGCTGACCCGGAGCTGGGCTCTGAAACTCGCTCCTGATGGGATAAGAGTAAATTCAGTGGCACCAGGACCCATTTTGACCGATATGCTCGAAGAGATGGACGAAAAAACGCTCAAGAAAATGCACGCTTTATGCCCCATGGGCAGATTAGGCGAACCTGACGAAGTCGCAAATGTAATACTTTTTCTTTCATCCGGCCTCTCTTCTTATGTTACAGGTCAAACCATTGTTGTTGACGGCGGCAGGCTGATGCATTAAGCACCATTCAATGTCATTAACATAAGAAGCTGTTTTGAAACTGATGAACCGGCTGCCTGCGGCAGGACAGGTCTCTCTTGGCGCAAGATCGGGCAAACAAAATCAGATAAAATTGAAAGGTTTCAACTAACTTTTATAAACGGGGATAAAACAGCAGATCGCTTTGGTTTTCGGCTGGACTTGTTCGAGGGGAAAGTAAAGATAGGCTGAAGATAAGAAACTGTCTTTTTTGTAACTTCTCAATAAGTCCTGTATGCACCTGCCTGCCACGTCCGCGGTGCAGGCAGGTGCGGACGTACGGGCAGGTCGGGTATCATTATGGCTTCTCTCTTTTTACTTTTTATTATAATACCTTGATTTTCAAGACATTTTCAAAAATAAAATTGTTCTGGTGCCGAAGGGGAGACTCGAACTCCCACGGAAATACATCCACTAGACCCTGAACCTAGCGCGTCTACCAATTCCGCCACTTCGGCATAAGGACATGATAATGGACCATTATTAAATAAAGATTGATTTATTGTAAAAAAAGATTTATAAATTATTTTTATATCTTTGTCAAGATCGTTATTTAAGAAGGTGGAAAATTTATAATGGAAGTTATTGAAGGTATTGAAAAGATATCAAAACCATATAAAGATGCAGTTATCACCATTGGTAATTTTGATGGTGTTCATATCGGGCACCAGGCTCTTTTTTATGAGACGATACAAAAAGCCCATATAATTGGGGGGAAATCGATAGCCATAACATTTGAACCGCATCCCATCAGGGTATTAAAACAAAATGGCCGTCCTCCGCTTATCACTTTATATGAACAAAAAGTGGAACTCATAGAAAGCTCAAATATAGATGTTCTCATTTGCATTCCTTTCACCAAAGAATTTGCTTCTATAACGGCAAAGGAATTTGTCGAAGATCTTCTTGTGAAACGAATTGGGATGAAAGCCATAGTAATTGGAGAAGATTATAGTTTTGGCAAGAACAGAGAGGGAAATTTCGAACTTTTAAAAGCCTACGCGAAGAAACTTGATTTTGAAGTTATTGTGGTAAGCTGGATAAATATGGTTAAAGACAATTCAGGCAGGATCAGCAGCACCATGATTCGTGAACTTGTAAATGAAGGCAGAGTTACAGATGCCAAAAGGCTATTGGGCAGAAACTACCAGATAAGAGGGTTGGTTCAAAAGGGACGTAACAGAGGAGGAAAACTTTTAGGCTTTCCCACGGCAAACATCAACCTCCATGATGAGCTCTGTCCGAAGACCGGCGTATACGCGGTTACTGTGGAATGTTTGGGTGAGAAATATAAAGGTGTTGCCAATATTGGATACAGTCCTACTTTTGACGATCATATATTTACTGTTGAAGTTCATATTTTCGATTTTGATAAAAATATAGTTGGAGAAAAAATACGTGTTAACTTTGTCGGCCGCATAAGAGATGAAATAAAGTTTGCAAATGTTTCCGAGTTATCAGAGCAGATAAAAAAAGATATTGATACGGCACGTGAAATCCTCTCTTTGTTTTGAACTTAGCGGCTGCTGCGGCACCCTTCATAAATGCTCAAAAGCAGTTTATACTTCCAATGAACTCAACTCGCAGGAAGTTCCGTAAATAGCTCATGTTGGTTGATACGTCGTGGACTATTTTGCCAGTGCTCATGCTATTAATCAAGTTCATTTCCACGCTCTTTGCGTGGGAATGCATACCATATGGATTCTCTCGCAAAGAGCATGGGAACCAGGCGAAAAGCAACATCCTGCCTGCTGCAGGCAGGTAAAAGTGTAAACCAGGATTGAAGAATGTCCGGTTGTTTTAATTCACATTTCTTATAAGCTTGAAGTTTATTCATCTGTGGAAGCCTGTTTGAAAGCCTTCTCTTTTGCTTGAGGTCAGGGAATGTGGAAATCTTGGCCTATGAAATAGACTCCCTTGGAGGCTGTCCTAAATGGCTATTTCCCGCAATCTCTGTGTCAGGCTCCCTGCTCCCTGCTCCATGCAAAACTTTCGCCTGCCGCCGAGATTCGGCAAAAAAGGCTGCTTTCAAACAGGCTCAAGGAAAAGGTTTTACTTTGTATGTCAATACTCGAAATCGTAAAATATCCTGATAAATTCTTGAGACATCATACAAAACCGGTAGAAGATATCGACGATTCGATTCAGAAGCTGATCGATAATATGGCAGAAACCATGTATCTTGCGCCGGGTGTAGGGCTTGCTGCAATACAGGTCGGAATCGACAAGAGCCTTATCATTTATGATATCTCGCAAAAAGATGAAAAAAGATCTCTTCAGGTAATTATAAATCCAAGGATTATTGAAACCGAAGGGAATTTGCTGTCGGAAAATGAAGGCTGTTTAAGCGTGCCTGACTTTACCGCCAATGTAAAACGAGCCTCCTCTGTTTTGGTTGAAGGATTTGACAGGCATGGAAAACCTTTGCGTATGGAAGCGGAAGGGCTGGCAGCCGTGGTTTTGCAGCACGAAATTGACCACCTGGCAGGCACCCTCTTTATAGACCGGATAAGCGCCCTAAAAAGAGAGCTTTATAAAAAACGTTTTAAAAAGAAAAAAAGAAAAAAGTGAAAAAAATTTTTAATATCATATTTATGGGCACTCCGGAATTTGCCCTGCCTGCCTTAAAAGCTCTTCACAAAACCAGACATCATCTATCTTTGGTGGTAACTCAGCCCGACCATCCAAGGGGAAGAGGTCGCAAGGTTTTACCCACACCCGTTAAAAAAACGGCTCAGGCTCTTGGATATGATGTTATTCAGCCGATATCTGTCCGAACCGTTGATTTTAAGGAGCGTATTGCCGGCCTTCAGCCGGACTTGATTGTTGCTGCTGCTTTTGGTCATATACTTCCGAAAGCTTTGCTTGACCTGCCGCGGATTGGAACAATAAATATTCATGCATCACTTTTGCCGAAATACCGTGGCCCCTCTCCAATTCAGTGGGCTCTGATAAACAGAGAAAAATATACCGGTGTCACGATTATTCTTGTGGATGAAGGGCTTGATACAGGTGATATCCTGTTGTCTGAAAAAGTTGAAATCGCGGATAATGATACATCGGCAACCCTCCATGATCGTCTGTCGGTTTTAGGGGCGGATTTAATGTTAAAGACATTAAACAATTTTGCCTCAGGAAGTATAAGTCCTGTTCATCAGGATCATGACAAAGCCACTTATACCTCGTTACTTAAAAAAAAAGATGGTCAAATAGACTGGAAGATGGCTGCAAATTCCCTGGATGCTTTTATTCGTGGAATGACACCGTGGCCAGGTGCTTTTACATTCTGTGGGAATAAACGTCTCAAGATATTGAAAGCCAAACCTGTCTCAAAGGAGGTTGATCATACTCCTGGCACGGTAATTGCCGGTTTTCCAGATGAACTGCTCGTTGCAGCAGGAAAGGGCTGTATTTCCATACTGGAAATTCAGGCTGCTTCCGGAAAGCGGCTTTTGATAAAAGATTTTTTGCAAGGATGTTCAATTCCGCCGGGAACAGTTCTGCTTGGCCGATAATGCGCGAAAAACAGCCTTTTTTATATTAAATGAGCTGGATAAGGGACAAATAACTCTTGACGCTGTAATGGAGAACTTCTTTAAAAAGAGTTCTTCTCTCACAAAACAGGATCGTTCCTTTATCAATGCCCTGGTATACGGCGTTTTAAGATGGAAAGGCCGCATTGACTGGATAATAGGCCATTTTTCCAAGATCAGTTTAAGCAAAATCAAGCCGAAGGTATTGAATATCTTACGGCTCGGGCTGTTTCAAATAATTTTTTTAGACAAGATACCGGTTTTTGCGGCAGTTAATACATCTGTTGAAATGGCCAAATCTTTTGCACCTCCCTGGGCTGTAAAATTTATCAACGCTCTTTTACGAAATGCAGCCCGCAGTCATTCCGAGCTCTCTTTTTCTCATCAGTCATTTTTTGGAAAAGATCTGTCCCTGGAATTATCCGTTCAGAAGTCTTTTCCAAAATGGATAACAGACAGATGGTTAAACCGGTTCGGATTTTACAAAACCGCTTTACTCTGCGATTTCATCAATACCATCCCTCCCATTACTGTTAGAACAAATACACTTAGAACCAGCCGCATAAGGCTGATGAAGTCTCTAAAAAAGGTTGCCGAAAAGGTTTCCCCCACTATTTATTCTTCTGCTGGAATAGTTTTTTACAATCCCAAAACACCAATTTCCGACATCGAATCATTCAAAGCCGGCTGTTTCCAAGTTCAAGATGAGGCAGCACAACTTGTAACCTCTCTTTTAAACCCGCAATCAGGTGAAACCATCCTGGACGCCTGTTCAGGCATGGGCGGGAAAACCGGTCATATTGGGCAGTTAATGCAAAACAAGGGTATGATTGTCGCTATGGACAATAAGAAGAAAAAACTCTTGCGGCTTGAATCCGAGATGAGCAGGCTTGGCATTTCAATAGTTAACACCTTTGCTTATGATCTGAATAAGCCTTTGGACAGAAAATATCATGCCATGTTTGACCGCATACTTTTGGATGCACCATGTTCAGGGCTTGGGGTAATACGTAGAAATCCCGACATAAAATGGTCAAGAGATAAACACAGTCTTACCCTCTGCAGTAAAAAACAGATCAGATTTTTGAATAACCTGGCACATCTTGTCAAACCATCAGGTATTTTAGTTTATGCTGTATGCAGCACAGAGCCTGAAGAAAATGAATTTGTCGCAGATACTTTTTTGAAAAATCATCCTGAATTCGTTATAAATATAGAAAACCGGTCATCTCAAAAATCCTTTAATGGATATTTATTGCTTGACAAGAGAGGATATTTTAAGACTTTTCCTCATCCGGGCAATATGGACGGTTTTTTCTCAGTATGTTTTAAGCGGGAAAAGTGATTGCAAGAATAATAAAAAATATAATTCTATTTTTGGTTTTTATGGTCGTTGCCGGCACTTTTGCCTATCTTACTTTAACGTTTATCATTAAAAGTGAAGAGACTGTCGTTGTACCGAATCTTATAGGAAAAGATATAATATATTCACTTGAAATTTTGACGGATCTTGGACTCAGCACAAAGATCAAGGGATTTGAATACAGTCATCTGGTTCCAAAAAACCATCTCATTTTTCAGGAACCGGAACCGGGATCGGAAATAAAAAAGGGACGCGATGTCAGAATAATTATATCAAAAGGGACAAAAATCGTTTTAATGCCTGATTTAAAAAATCTTTCAATTCAGCAGGCACGTATAATTATTGAAGAAAACGGATTGCATGTTGGAAAATTGTCGCATACATATATCCAAAATGTAAAGAAAGGGGAAATTATTGCTCAATCGCCTTTGCCTTCCAGTATGATACAGAGAAATGGATTCGTGGATATTCTTGTAAGCAATGGGAAACGGCCTGTTTTCTATAAAATGCCAGATCTTAAAGGATTTTCCCTTGAAGATTCAATCTTATTGTTAGAAGAGAGAGGTCTTATACTTGGAGAGATAAAATCAGTCTTTCATATCGATAGGGTCAAAAATGTTGTTGAAGGTCAAAATCCTTTAGCAGGTTATCCTGTAACCAAAGGGAGTTCCGTTGATCTTACAGTAAACAGGATGCCTGCCGGAAAAGTAAAACGGCTTTTGAAAGGCGGAAACAGGGTGAATCTTTTTAGATACAGAGTTGAAAACGGTTTTTTAAAAAGACGGATCAAAGTACGGATTAACAGATCGGGAATATCATACGACCTTTTCAATGATTACATGAAACCGGGTGAAGAAATTTGGCTTTTAATTCCAAATTATAATGATGCAACTCTTTTTCTTTACAAAGATAATAAACTTGCAAAGACCCTGATTTTCGATTAATCTTAGGTCTGTAAGGATGTCAGGATAAATTCTGTTTTATGTTTTTGCA
>CAZRLQ010000003.1:3637-23494 GCA_964600725.1 uncultured Desulfobacterales bacterium | reverse complement strand
ACCTGCCTGCCGCAGGCAGGTCTTGGGCAAAAGCAGCGCTTGCAGAATTTAGGTTCCAATAAATTTCAGTTTGCCAAGTCCCGCAAATACCTAAAAGTGTTATAGTTCTTCGCAAATGAAGAAGGCTTTTTTGATGCAATTGCCTCTTCCTATAAATTTCTTGACATTGCTGAATTCAACATGCAGTATAGGATATCCGTCCAGTTTAAGTGCATAATAATTTACAAGAAATTCAGACTGAAAATGAATTCCAGGGCAAAAGGGGAATTGGCCTCAGCAATTTTATAAAAACAATCGTCGTTAGTGTAAGAATTTAAAAAGGTTGCAAAATTTCAGGGGAGGAAGAAATGGCATCGAAATTAGAAGATATTGTAAGAGAGAAATGTAAAAATGTTAATTTTCCTTTAAAATCGTTAGAGGATTTTGTAGCGGCGCTGCCAAATGGAGCAGATGAATATGCTGAGGCGGAAGGTAAAAAAGTAACAGCAAAAGATGTTGCCGCTGTGATTGGAGACAAATTTCCATTTAATAATATGGATGAACTGGTTAATTTTATATTACCTCTGGCAAAACCGAATTAAAAAATAGATACATCTATAAATGCTAATGGCTATTAATTTTGATCCCCGACCTTATGGAACAGTCATATTTCTTCTGCCTTACTCAATTATTCGGTTCTTCTGAGTCAGGAATTATACATTTGGATAGGACGGATCTTAGGTTTGCCCGCACCGGCGGCTGCTTTTTTACTTTATTGTTAAGATGTTGATTTGCCGGCATTCAGAGTTGCCAAAATTATCCCCATATATTACCCCACAATTATTTAGGTTTGCCGCATCACTTTCACTTTTCTTAATTTATTCCTATAACAAGAGGGGCTTGCAGAAATAAACTAACACATTGAAATTATTGGCACTAAGAAATAGGCTGCCTTAATAAAATCAGAAGGTTACGCCTTTTCTGCAAGAGATTCACAATTTTCGTTATTTATCGAGTCGCGGCTTCCGCAGCTTTTTAGATTTCCAGCGCTATTACCTATTCTTCTTTGTTTTTTCTGACGCAGTTAAGTAAAAAACAGTTGTTACTGAATGCGTAACTTCTCAAAAGCTCTGGGCAGAGATGGAAAAATTCCTCTCAACCCCCTTTTTTCAAAGGAGGAAGCAGATAGATGCCTGAACTTATTGAGATGTTATGTAAATGCTGAGCTGCGCACTGTTTCCGATGTTTTATATCCTTACTCAAAACTCGATACTAAAGATTAGGTTAGGCAATTATAATGCCAAACACTAAAACTATTTTTTGAAAACTTAAGAAACATAGAACCCCCCTTAAAGATGGATTTTATAATATGCTTTTCGAAGTATTCACTAACGCTGTGCCGTTTCAATCCGCACAGGTTGAAAATTTTTTATCCGGCTCCACGGTTTAGCCGATTTTGTATTTGACAAAAAGAAATGAGCAATTAAAATTTTATATTTAATTGAAAATCATTTGTTTGAGGAGAGAAAAAGTGGTGGTCGAAAAATTAAAACAAAATGCTGAAGAAAAACATTTTCTTCTGGTAGGCGGCATAAGGAAGGAGATCGGCAAGGTACTTGTGGGGCAGCAAGATCTGATCGATGGCTTATTGATAGGACTCTTTACAAAAGGTCATATATTGATTGAGGGAGTTCCGGGACTTGCCAAAACCAGTGCTGTAAAAGCGCTTGCCTCTACAGTTAAAGCTGATTTTAAACGGATTCAGTTTACACCCGATCTTTTGCCCGCAGATCTTATCGGAACAGAGGTATTTCTGCCGAAAACAGGCGATTTTACAATCAAAAAAGGGCCGATCTTTCACAATATTATTCTTGCGGATGAAATTAACCGTGCGCCTTCAAAAGTACAATCCGCACTATTAGAGGCCATGCAGGAAAGACAGATTACCATTGGAAAATCAACCTTTATGCTTTCAGATCCGTTTCTTGTTTTGGCAACACAAAATCCAATTGAGCAAGAAGGCACTTATCCGCTTCCTGAAGCACAGGTAGACCGGTTCATGTTGAAACTCATTATTGATTATCCAAGTAAAACCGAAGAGAAGGAGATTATGAAACGTGTCGGATTTGAAATGCCCCCTGAAGTTAATCAGGTCATTACTCCGGCGCAGTTAGATGAAATTGTTGATTTCATAAAAGATATATATATGGATGAAAAGCTTTTTGATTATATCGTAGATATTGTCTTTGCCACGAGAAAGCCGGCTGATTACAAGATAGATATTGCCGACTATATTCAGTTCGGCGCTTCACCAAGGGCTACCATTTATTTAAGCCTTGCTGCCAGGGCTTATGCTTTTCTGCAGGGAAGAGCTTTTGTAACCCCTCAGGATGTAAAGACAGTTGCGATGGATGTTCTTCGTCATAGAATCATATTGAGTTACGAAGCTGAGGCAGAAGATATCACAACAGATAACATTATTGAACAGATTTTCGATTCTGTTGAAGTGCCGTAGTGAAATAATCATGTTGTCGCCGGAACTTATTAAAAAAATAAAAAAAATACATATCAAGAGCGGCCGTTTAGTCAATACGATGATGGCTGGCAGTTACAAATCCGTATTTCGTGGTTCAGGTATCGAGTTCGAGGAAGTAAGGGAATATTCTTTTGGCGATGATGTAAAGAATATAGACTGGAAAGTTTCCGCACGGCTCGGACGCCCTTTTATAAAACTTTACCGCGAGGAACGGGAACTGATTGTCATGCTGCTTATCGATATGAGCGCTTCATGCTGTTTTGGAACAATGGAGAATATAAAAAAGGAAACAGCCGCTGAAATTGCTTCGATACTGGCATTCAATGCCATCCGTAACAATGATAAGGTGGGAGCGATTTTTTTTACCAGCCGGGTGGAAAGTTATATTCCGCCCCAAAAAGGTTCATCCCATGTCTGGCGGGTTATCAGAGAAATTTTTTCTTTTAAGCCGCATCATAAAGGCACAAGCATTACAAGTGCCGTCCGGTATTTTGGAACTGTCTGCAGAAAAAAAGCGGTTTCATTTTTAATTTCCGATTTTTTGGATTCAAACTATGCAGACCAATTGAAAGCAGCCTCTAAAAAGCATGAATTGATCGCTGTTTTTCTTTCCGACCCAGGGGAATTTTCACTACCTGATTCCGGCATAATCTCTGTAGAGGATTTTGAAACCGGAGATGTGCTCTGCCTTGATGCATTTGACCAAAATACCCGCCGCCAGTTTGAGAGACTGAAAAAAAATATCTATAAAAATAGAGTTGAAAAGATTAAAACATCCGGTATTGACTGTGTGGAAATAAGTACTTCCGATTCCGTGTCGGCCGCCCTTGTCAAATATTTTCGATATAGAGAAAAAAAGATGAGATAATATAGATGAGAATCACAAGATTTTTGCCGGTTATCTCCCTGCTGTTTTATTGTTTGTCCGGCACCGGTTTTACGGAACAAAACAGGGTTATAAATGGAAGTCATGCAGCAGTGCAGACAGAAGAAGGCAATGCAGCGCAAAAAACAGTTCAGATGACAGATATTAATGATATCAGGCCACCTGTAAAAGTCGGGATTGATTCGGATATTTTCTATTATTTTGTTTACGCTTTTTGTGCGGTTATAATGCTGGGATTATTGATTGCCGCTTTTTTTTATCTAAAAAGGAGGAAGAAAAAAGAAAAGATTTCGCTTTTTGTTTCCCCTGATGAGGCTGCTTTTAAATTATTAGATGAGCTAAATGGTTATACTGCTTCTAATGGCAGGGAGTTTTATTTTAAACTTTCCGCCGGCTTGAGAAAATATATTCTGGGAAGATTTGGAATAGATGCTCTTGAAATGACAAGCGAAGAGCTGCTTCCAAGGGTTTTCGAGCTGAAACTGGATACAGATTTAAAAAAAGAAATTAAAAATTTTCTTTATTCAAGTGATACGGTCAAATTTGCAGGAAAGCCGGCAAAGCAGGAAAAAATGGAAAGTGATCTTAAATTTGCAAAAGATTTTGTTTTGAAAACAACTCAAACCACAACATAAGTTCTCGTGACTTTTTAATAAGTTCGGGCAACAATAGGAAAATTTATCTCAATTTTTCCTTTCTCAAAGGGGGAAGCACATAGGTGCCGAACTTATTGAAAGGTTACAATTTTTCGATAGATTCGGATATTTCCATGTTCAGATTTGCATCGCCATACTTTTTTTTGTTTCTTTTAGCTATTCCGGCTTCCTTTTTATATCAAAGGCATCGGAAAAAGCGTCCTTTTATGCGCATATCAAGCTTGTCTTCGGTTCAAGACATAAAGAAATCTTTTGCGCTGAAGAATATCTGGATTCTTACTTTTTTAAAGTATGCGGCTTTAATTCTGATAATTCTGGCTATGGCACGGCCCCAGTATGGAACACGACAGGTAGAAATTATCACTAAAGGAATCAATATTATTATTGCCGTGGATCTTTCCGAAAGCATGGCTGCACTGGACTTTAAACAAAATGGAAAGATCGTTAACCGTCTTGAAGCAGTCAAAGGGGTTATCCAAAAGTTTATTGCAAAACGAAACGGCGATAGAATAGGAATGGTTGTTTTTGGTTCACAGGCATATACACAGCTTCCATTGACACGGGATTATAATACCGTGTCTTCCATTGTCGAAAGGCTCGAAATAGGTGCTGCCGGCAAAAATACCGCCATAGGCGACGCAATTGGAATTGCGCTGAAAAGACTTAAGGATATCAAGAGTAAATCAAATATCATAATTTTACTTACAGATGGCCGCAGCAATACCGGAACCCTGTCCCCTGAAGCTGCGACAAGGATTGCAGTTGAAAAAAAGGTTAAAATCTATACCATTGGTGTGGGGAGCAAAGGGGAAGCTCCTTTTCTTGTAAAGAGTCCGCTTTTCGGTGAGCGTTACATCTATCAGCGGGTTGATATTGACGAGGATACCCTTGAAAATATTGCCGCTGAAACCGGAGGGCTTTATTTCAGAGCGGAAAATACAGAAGGGCTTGAAAAAATTTATGAAACAATTAACAGCCTGGAAAAAACGACGATTAAAACAAAGATTTTTGCTCAGTACAATGAGCTTTACATCTATTTTCTCTTTCCAGCATTTATGCTGATGGTTTTATGGATAATTTTAATTAATACAAGATACTTGAGAATACCATGAAATTTGACAGGATTCAGATGCTTTTTTTTATCTGGGTGATTCCAATACTTTTTTTTATATTTTTTTACGGGATAAGAAAGCAAAAGCGGATTCTTCTTCGGTTTTCTTCTGCCAGGGGTCTTAAATCTATTGTGCCGGAAGACGGTCATGCCCGGCGTTTGCTGAAATTCACTCTGATTCTTATGATTATTTTTCTTGTCATCATTGCATTGGCAGGTCCCAAATATGGATATAAATGGGAAAAAATCGAGCGAAAAGGTGTTGACATTATCATTGCTTTAGACTGCTCAAGAAGCATGCTTGCAACAGATATACGGCCAACTCGTCTTGACAGGGCAAAACGGGAGGTTTTTGATTTGATTGCCATGCTGCAGGGCGACCGGACCGGGCTGGTCGCTTTTGCTGGAACCGCCTTTCTTCAATGTCCTTTAACCCTTGACTATGATGCTTTTGACATTTTTTTAAATGCCCTGTCGCCCGATTTTCTGCCGGTTGGCGGTACAGATATCGCCGGTGCCCTGGAAACAGCTTTTGCGGCATTTAACAGCAAGGATAATACTGAAAAGGCAATTATATTGATAACCGATGGTGAAAATACCGGGGGCGATCCCGTCAAATCAATCAAGATGTCATCAAATGTCAAAGCAAAGCTTTTTTGCATCGGCGTGGGGAAAACGCAAGGTGTTCCGGTCCCTGATGAAAAAGGAGGATTCAAGAAAGATAAATCAGGGAATATTGTTTTGACCAGGCTTGATGAAAGAACCCTGCAGGAAATGGCTCTTCTGACCGGAGGTGCCTATGTCAGATCTGTTGCAGGAGATATGGATCTTGATGAAATATACAAAAAGGAGATCAGGGGGAAGATGGAGGCAAGGGGCATTTCAAATAAGAAGAAACAGGTTTGGGAAGACAGGTATCAATGGTTTCTTTTTTTAGCGATATTTCTTTTTATTATCGAACTTTTTTTCCCTTCAATAAAGAAAAACACCTCTGTTTTTATACTGGTTTTTCTTCTTTTATCGACAGGGACGGTTTATGCTGAAAAAATGCAAGAGAGTATGAAAAAAGGGCTTGATGCATATAAAAAAGAAAATTATCAAAAGGCTTTGAAATACTTTATAGATGCTCAGCTTGAATATCCGGATAATGCCCGGATTTATTATAATATTGGAAATGCCTATTATAAAACAGATAATTTTGATGCAGCGGCAAAGAATTATAAAAGAGCGATTAATTGCAAAGAAGAAAAGTTGAAGCAAAAAGCATATTACAATATGGGAAATGCCCAATACCGGCAAGGTCTGTTCAAAGAAGCGATACAGAGTTATAATGAAGCACTTAAAATTGATTCCGATGATATCGAGGCAAAGCAAAATCTTGAATTTGTCAAAGAGGTAATGAAGAAAAAGGAACAGGAGAAGAAAAAGGCCGGCAAAAATAGACAGGGTAATAAGGAAGAGAAAGGAGATAACCAAAAAAACAGTCAAAAAGAGAAAGATAGTAAAAAGGAAGGATCAGGGAAAAACAATTCTTCAAAAGAAAAGCAGGGAAATAAAAAAGATAAGAAAAAGAGATTAGAGGAAAAATCTGAGAAAAAACCGGATAATCTTGAAGCTTCACGTGATGCAGAGAAAAAAGAGCGTTCAGAATATGCCGGTTCCAAGGGGGAAATGAAAAATAAGAAACAGAAAAGCTCTGGCTTTGAATTTAAAAAAGCATCGGATAATAATGGGAAGAGACAGTTGGAAAGAATGTTAAACCGTTTAAAAGATATGCCTGGAAGAGCGATGATGCCGCATTATACAGGCAGACAGGTGGAAAAGGACTGGTAGTAATGAAGCTATTTATGAGTATGTTGATTTACGGTCTTTCCGCCCGATCTCTGTGTTATGCGAAAAAAATAATCTTCGGAATATTAACTATATGCTTCCGGTTATTTTTTTCGCATGCCTTGACCTCGAACGAAAATCCTCGTAAATCAACATACTCATTTATTGCTTTTCTTTTAATCGTTTTGCCTATTGTTTTGATTTTTCCTCCGTTTACATGGGCTGCTGAAGTCAGGGCATTTGTTGATAAAAATCAGACAACCTCTGAACAGCCGGTCAACCTTACTGTAACGATAAGCGGTGAAGAAGGGGATGTGGATATATCTTCCATAAAGGATTTTAATGTGATTTCCAGGGGGAAGAGCACTAACGTACAAATTATAAATGGACGGCTTTTCAGGCAGATCAGCCGCAGTTATCTGCTTTTTCCTCTGGGTGAAGGGGAATTGACCATACCTTCTCTGACTGTAGTATCAGGTGGAAAGACTTATCAGACAAAAGAGATAATAATTTATGTTTCAAAAGAGGCAAAACATCATGAGAGCAACGATGACATATTTGTCCGCGCAAATATTTCAGAGAAGAATCCTTATGAGGGTCAGCAGATTATATATCATTTTAAGCTGTACAGATCGATCCGGATAACAAATGCCAATCTAAAGCGGCCTGAATTCGATGGATTTTCCGCAACAGAGGTCAAAGATAAAAAATCTTACTCAACCGTTATCTCAGGCAGAGCCTATAATGTCGATGAGGTCTCATATCTGCTGGTTCCCCTTAAACCTGGCGAGCTGGTTATCAAACCGGCTGTTTTAAGCTGCGATAAAATCCTTCGCGGACAGAATAAGAGACGCTCTTTTTTTGACCCCTTTGGGGATGATCCATTCTTTTTTGGGGATGATCCATTCTTTGGTCAGACTAAACTTAAAACAAAAATATTAAGAACATGTCCTGTAAAAGTAAATGTAAGACCTCTTCCTGATTATTCAAACGATGTACCATTTTCCGGTCTTATCGGAAAATTTAATATCTATTCGAAACTTGAAGATGAAAAGATAAAAACAGGGGATTCTGCAACCTTATCTGTTACAGTTGAAGGAACAGGCAATATTATGGATGCATCTCTTCCCGAAATCAACCTTCCGGAAGGATTTAAAGTATACAGGGATAACCCTGATGAAGATATCCGTATCGGCGAGCAGGGATATTTCGGCAAAAAAACTTTCCGTCTGGCAATTGTGCCTGTTAAAGAAGGAACTTACAAAATCGAGCCGCTTCGATTCTGCTATTTTGATATTTCAACGGGAAAATACAAGACTGTTTCAACCGGTCCTTTATCTCTGGCAGTAGGTCCATCTCAGGAAAAAAGTGTCTTTAAGGTTTTTAAAGCTGAAACAGCGGAAAAAGAACTGAATTTCAAGAAAAAAAAGGTTGAATTTACAGGTCATGATATTCTGCCGCTTAAAGAGGATCCAGGCATCATAAAAAACCAGAAAGATCTTTCTTTGCGCAGCTACGTTATTTTTCTGCTAATTCCTGTATTTTTTTATTTAATGGTAAAGGGCGGAACGGCATTGACAAAAAAATATGATGATCCATCGAGCCTCATGGCACAAAAAGCGGATAAAGCTTTGAAACGGGCTCAAAAAATGGATATATTCAGCGACGGATTCTTGTCCCTTTTGTACAAGGCACTGGTTTCTGCTGTTTTTTCAAAGGCAGGCACAAAGGGAGAATCTTTAACATATGTTGAAGCGGAAAAGATTTTGCGTTTCAACGGCTGCTCAGATGAAACAGCCAAACAGGCAGCCGAACTTTTGAAGAAAATTGAATCAGCCAGATACAGCGGCACCGGAAGTGAAACAGATATGCGGAAGAGGCTTTTTGCGGAGACAAAAAAACTGGTCAGGAGTCTGTCTTGATGATAAATTTAAAACAGGCTGCGAGCTGCAAGATGATATTTATCATTTTACTGCTGTTATGGTTATTTTTTTTATGGAGGACTGATGCTGGAGCTTTCGATCCTGACAAAGCATTTCTTGATGGTGTCAAGGATTACAAAGAAGAAAATTTTGCTGGCGCCATCGCAAATTTTTCAAAAATCGTAAATAAAGGTGTTAAAAACGGGGGGCTTTATTACAATCTTGGAAATGCTTATCTTAAAAATGGTGATTTAGGACACGCTGTTTTATGGTACGAACGAGCTTTTAATCTTATGCCGAATGATCCGAATTTGAAGTTCAACTTAAAGTACGCATCTTCGCTTGTGAAGGACAAAAGAGATGAAAATGAAAAGACTTATATTTTTCAGATTCTTTTTTTCTGGAAAGATTTTCTTGGGACCGTTGCAGTTAAGTGGACGGGAATAATTCTAAATGCCCTTTTCTGGCTTATTCTGACCGTACAAATTTTCAAAAGAAAAAAAATATTCAAAACAGCATCTATTTCGGTTTTAGTTTTATCGATTCTATTTATTCTTACCGCTCTTTACAATTGTTGCGAGAAAGTATATATAAAACAGGCAGTAATTCTTTCTTCCAGCGTATCTGTCCGTTCCGGGCTTTCCGATGATTCAACACAACTTTTTATTCTGCATTCCGGAACAAAGGTAAAGGTTGAAAAAGAAAAAGAGAACTATTTCAAAATATATTTTTCAGAGGGTAAGATCGGCTGGATAAAAAAAAACGAGGCTGGTATTATTTAAATGGTAATTTTTCAAAAAGCTTGGGCAACAATGGGAAAATCCCCTCAATCTCCATTTGAAAAGGGGGATTGAGGGGATTTATTGAGAGGTCACACTTCCAGGTGATAAATCAACAGACTCATAAATAATATTTAAGCAGCCAATAAAAACAGCTTTCAAGGAGAGAAAAAGCGTCATGGAGCCAGGAAATAAAATTATCATAAATGGAAATGAATTTTTTTTTGAACCTGAAGATACTATTCTTGAGGTGGCGCAACGAAACAATATAGATATTCCAACACTCTGTTATTTAAAACGGGCCAGTTCTACCGGAGAATGCGGAATCTGTGTAGTAGAGGTAGAAGGATATGATAATCTTATCAGATCCTGCTCAACTCCGGCAAAAAGCAATATGGTTGTTTATACGGAATCGCCGAAGGTCGTCGAATCACGAAGGGATACAATCAGGCGGCTTTTGTCTTCAGGGAACCATAATTGTGCAGCTCGCGGCTTTGATGACAATGACTGGACCCTGTTCCAGCTTGATGTTATCAAAGATGATAACAGTTCAAAATTATGTCCGGTTTGGGGTGACTGCAGACTTCAAGATCTTGCTTACAGATACCAGGTGTCCGGAACAGGAATTCCGGGAACTAAAGCACCTTTTCCAATTGAAGATATTAATCCTTTTATCGTTCGTGATTTTTCAAGATGCATTTTGTGCGGCAGATGTGTACGGGCATGTAATGAAGTCCAGGTTAATAACGCAATAAATTTCAGTTATAAAGAAGAATCCTTAACCAAAATTGTTGCAACGGAAGATGACAGACCTCTTAAAGATTCGGATTGTGTCTTTTGTGGGGAATGCGTTCAGGTATGTCCTGTTGGGGCATTGGTTGAAAAAGATGTTCGGTACAGCCTGCGGCCCTGGGAGACAAAAAAAATCCGTACAACTTGCAGTTATTGTGGTGTAGGATGCCAGATCTATCTTCACGTCAAGGATAACCGTGTTGAGAAGGTTACAGGCGTTGAGGAGGCGGCGCCAAACTATGGAAGTCTTTGTGTAAAGGGAAGATTCGGTTTTAACTTCATCGGCTCTGACCAACGCTTGACAAATCCTTTGATCAAGGAGGATGGAAAACTCAGAGATGCTACATGGGATGAAGCTCTTGGGCTGGTGGCTGACAAATTAAGCGGCATAAAAAATGAATATGGATCCGACAGCATCGGTGTATTGACATCTGCGAGGATCACAAACGAAGAAAATTATGTTGCCCAAAAATTTACACGTGCTGTCTTAAAAACAAACAATATCGACCATTGTGCCCGTCTCTGACATTCATCCACTGTAGCCGGTCTGGCTGCTGCTTTTGGAAGCGGTGCAATGACGAATTCAATTGAAGATATTGAAACAGCGGATCTGATAATTGTTGTCGGTTCCAATACAACGGAAAATCATCCGGTAATATCTTCTTTTATTAAAAGAGCGGTAACATTTAAAGGTTCCAGGCTTATCGTAATAGATCCAAGACGTATAAAGATTGCAGACTTTGCCGATAAATGGATCAGATTAAATCTTGGCACCGACGTTGCTCTATTTAACGGTCTTATGCATGTAATTATTAAAGAAGAACTTTATGATAAGAACTTTATTGAAAACAGAACTTCAGATTTTGACAAATTAAAAGAGACTGTTTTAAAATATACACCTGAGCATGTGGAAGAAATAACCGGAATATCCGCTCAGACGATTGTCGACATTGCAAAAATGTATGCGGAAGCGAAAGCCGGATGTATAATCTACTGCATGGGAATAACTCAGCATATAACAGGTACGGATAATGTTAAATCACTGGCGAATCTTTCCATGCTTTGCGGCAATATAGGAATTGCAGGTGGAGGTGTCAACCCTTTGAGGGGGCAGAACAATGTTCAAGGTGCCTGTGACATGGGCGGGCTTCCCAATGTATTTACTGCATACCAGCCTGTAACCGATCCAGATGTCAGAAAACGCATGGAAGATGCCTGGGGAGTTTCGGATCTTCCTGACAAAGTGGGTCTTACCGCTACAAAAATGATTCCCAAAGCACATGATGGAGAACTGAAAGCGCTTTACGTTATAGGTGAAAACCCCCTTGTTTCCGATGCCGACATCAATCACGCGGAAAAGAGCTTTGCCAACCTGGACTTTTTAGTGGTACAGGATATTTTTCTAACTGAAACGGCAAAGATAGCTGATGTTGTGCTCCCCTCAGCCTGCTTTGCAGAAAAAGAAGGAACTTTTTCAAATACAGAGCGGAGGGTTCAGCGGGTAAGAAAAGCTGTTGATCCTCCTGGAAGCTGTTGGGACGACTGGAAAATCATCTGTGAAATATCAAGACGTATGGGATATAACATGTCATATGAGAGCAGTAAAGCTATCATGGAAGAGATAACAAAGGTTACACCTTCGTATGCCGGTATTACTTATGACAGAATAGAGGAGCAGGGAATTCAGTGGCCCTGTCCTGAGGCAAGTCATCCCGGCACACCTATTCTTCATACGGAAAAGTTTACGAGGGGGAAGGGGTTGTTTCACAGTATTGACTATATACCGCCGGCTGAACTCGTTGATGAACAGTATCCTTTGTATTTGACCACAGGACGTCTGCTCTATCACTATCATACAGGTACGATGACCATGAAAACAGACGGTTTGAATGAACGTGCGCCTGAATGTTTTGTTGAGATTTCATCCCAGGATGCTAACGATTACAATCTGGAAGATAGATCACTGGTGGATATTTCTTCCAGACGCGGCAGCATTACCGCTAAAATAAAGATTTCTGACAAAGCAGTGGCCGGAACTGTTTTTATTCCTTTTCATTTTGCAAAGGCAGCAGCCAACCGGCTAACCAATGCAGCGCTTGATCCGGTTTCAGGAATCCCTGAATACAAGGTTTGTGCTGTAAAGCTTTCCAAAGCAGCCTGAAGCCGCACAAAACGATTTGCAGGGGCAGGCCCCTGCCTGCCCCGTTTCTAAGTCACCTCATTATTTTAAAACAGCCTGCCGGCTGTTTTGAACATCTTTAATTGCAACTTCCTCAAATTTTTTTATTTCAAAAAGTATTCTGGTTGCAGCATCGATAAGTTCCATGGCAAGAGCTGCACCGGTTCCTTCGCCTAAACGTAACTTTAAGTCAAGCAATGGGTCGAGATTTAAATGCTTCAGCATAAAATGGTGACCGGCTTCAACGGAATTATGACCGGCAAACAGATATTTTCCGGCAAGGGGAGCTATCTTAGATGCTAACAAGGCTCCGGCGGTCGATATAAGACCATCGCATACAACAGGTATGCCTCGCGCCGCTGCCCCAAGAACAAGACCGGCAAGACCGCCGATCTCAAAACCTCCTACCTTTGCCAGAACATCAATAGGATCATCCGGATCCGGATTGTTAACCGCCAGACCCTTTTCTATTGCGTCTATTTTCCGTTTAAGAGTTTCATCATTTATTCCTGTTCCCCTGCCGGTCAGCTCTGATACAGAATGTCCCGAATAAACAGCAATAATGGCTGTTGAAGGAGTGGTATTGCCTATCCCCATGTCTCCTGTGCCAAGCAAATGAATGCGTTCTTTTTGGAACATCTCTTCAACTATTTCAATTCCGGCTTCAATGCTGTTTTGCGCATCACCTCTTGTCATAGCGGGGCCATGGGCAAAATTTAAAGTACCTCTTTTTATCTTTTTGTGAAAGATGGGAAGAGCCGGTTCAAAGTTCCAGTCAACACCTAAATCAGCTACTTTGACGACCGCCCCGGCGTGACGGGCAATAACATTAATGGAGGCACCACCGTCTACAAAATTATAAACCATACTGGCCGTAACATCTGATGGAAAAAGACTGACGCCCTCGGCACAAATTCCATGGTCCCCCGCACAGACGACAACTCTTTTCTTAGAGAGACGAACGTCAAAGGTACCAAAAATACTTGCAAGTCTAGCCCCTATATCTTCCAATATCCCCAGGCTGCCCGCAGGGCGTGCCTGTTGTCTTAATTTTTCCTTCGCAGCATCGAACATCTTTTTGTCTGGATTTTTTATTTTTTTAACGGTCTTTTTAATAAGATCCATATTTACTCCTTTTATCTATTTTTTCCTTAAATCCGTGACGCATTTTTATCAGGAAAGCAATAACACAGATATTTGGCAAAAAGACCATAAATCAACGGATTCATTTATGGATTGACAGAAGATAATAATTTATCACCTTTAATATCCTTGCTGAAAAGAGATCTACCCCTTTGCATGGCACAGAAATCGCCGCACATGCTGCAAGTCTGTTTATCTTCCGGGATCCTGCTGCTGCGGATTTCTCTGGCTTTTTCCGGAAACATTATCAGTTTCAGCTGCTCATTCCACTTTGTGTCTCGCCGTAAAATAGCGACCTTTTTCTCATGTTCGCGACGATCAGGATATTTTGCGATATCTCCTACACGAACAGCGAGCCGGGTTGCACGAACACCTTCACGGACATCATCTTCATTTGGAAGCGCAAGGTGTTCTGCAGGCGTTATGTAGCATACAAGATCGGCACCGTAACGGGCGGAACTGGCTGCACCAATCGCCGCTGCAATATGATCATAGCCTGCACAACTGTCGGCCGGAATCGGACCAAGCACATAATAGGGGGCATTACCGCTCATTCTTTTCTCTAACATAATATTTCCCTCTATCTCATCTAACGGAACATGTCCGGGGCCTTCAACCATCATCTGGCAGCCCATCTCCCTGCCTAATTCAGCAAGTTCACAATTTATTATCATTTCCGCCATTTGTGAACGGTCGTGGCTGTCATGTATCGCGCCTGCACGAATGCCGTTTCCAAGTGAAAGAACGGCATCATATTTTTTCATCAGTCCACATACACGATCAAACTGCTCATAAAGAGGGTTTTCTCTGTTGTTATATTCCATCCATGATACCATAAAAGTACCGCCTTTTGAAACAAGACCTCCGTAACGATATCCCTGATTTCGAAGTCTTTCAATACTAAAGCGGTTTATTCCGCAGTGAATAGCCATAAAGGAGATGCCGTCGGAAAGCTGTCTTTCTATCAATTCAAAAAGATATTCAGGGTCGAGTCTGTTGGGGTTGCGGTACTTGCGTGAAGCTTCACAAAATGCCTGATAAAGAGGGACATTTCCCACAGGAAGCATGCAATTTTCAAGGGTAAGTCTGCGAATTTTGTCAAGGTCTCCGCCCGTGGAAAGTTCCATAAGTGTGTCCGCACCTTCACTCTCTGCAATTTTTGCTTTTCTGATCTCAAGGTCGATATTACAGATATCTGATGAAGTTCCGATCGAAGCATTTACTTTGGTTCTAAGGCCTTTCCCGATTCCAACAACCTTTTGCGCTGATCTGCAAGGATTGTTAGGTATAACGATTTCACCGGCAGCAACCCGGCTGCATATTTCATATGCGGCAAATCCTTCATCTTCGGCAATTTTTTCCATTTGTGATGTGACAATTCCCTCTATTGCGAGTTCAAGCTGAGTTTTCATATAATATATTCTCCATTTCTTTTAATCCCCTTTTAAAAAGACCGGCAATATTCGAGCAAAAAAAAACCGTGTTACAGTTACCTGTAACACGGAATATTCTGGACAACCTTTTCCGCCTTCATTATTTTGGCAGGTCTTCTGACTCGCAGATCATCCCTTGGCTGCGCCTTCCCGCCTGACAAACAGTTCCCCTCTCACTGTTTTATATTTCTGATAAGATAACCGGAGAACTTATTGCCCGGCAGTGGCTTTATGCAGCATCAGTCCCTGCTTACAGCGCCGGTCCAACGTTACGGATTTTCACCGTATTCCCTTTTCATCGCCGATGGTCAAGCCGGCGACACCAAAATCAATTACCGTATAGCATAGAATAAATGATTAAAGCAAGCAATTACTTTGAGCCTGCAAGAATGACTTTCAACTGGAAAGCACAATACGTGTACCTACTGAATTTAACACAAAACTTTCCGGCATCTGTCTTGCAATTTCGCACTGAGCCTCAAAACCTGTGCAGTGGATGGGAACCACCAAATCGGGATCAAATGCCTTGATCGCCCGGACTGTATTGTCAATCTGTTCTCTGGGCATACCGGTTAAATGAAATCCGCCGATTATGGCATAAACTTTTTCAACATCTGTTATTTTCCGAGCCTGAACCACTGTATTGACAATGCCGGCATGGGCGCAGCCGGTTATTACCACAATGCCCTTTTCCCCGACAATCGCCGCCAGACCCTGGTCATCAAAAAAGTCGTCAGGCTGCCACTTGCCATCAATTTTTGCATAAGCCTGCAGAAAACGGCCCTCAAATGATGTCAGCCGTTCAATCTCTCCCGTACTGACCAAACAGGGTGACAATAGATACGGCTTTTCTGTAATGATTGTTTCCGCACCTGATTTTTCCAGACTCTGGCGGGAGGAAAGTCTGCCCAGTTCAACCTTGCTGCCGTCGGGGAAAATAAGCGCTCTTTCGAGGAATGCTTCCGGATGCAGCGCCATGGGAATCTTTCGCTCTCTTTTTTTTAAGAACTCATCCAGAGCGGCATAATGATCAAAATGCCCGTGACTGAGAAAGATAGTGTCAACAAGCGATGGATTAAAATTTAAAAGATTCCAGTTATGCTTGACGGCAGAAACTGGGAAACCGGCATCCATCAGGGTTACATATTTTTCATCTCCCTGGAAGATTTCGATAAGGAGCGACAGCCCATGACCGGCAAGGGGTGACTGAGCGACTTTTCCTTCAGCATCTGCCCGCTTCACCCTCTGAATCATCTCCGTACTTGGCAATACAAGGTTGCAGTAATTGTCGATAAGGGTTGTAATCTCAATTCGATCTGCCGGTATTAACTTTACTTTTTCAGCCATGTTTAACTCTCTTTCCTGGCTTCGCATAAGGCAAAGACCAGCTATGCACCAAAATGCAATAATCTATTTTTATGGGTGAGTACCAGACGCCTGGTCCACCGGTTAATAATCAAATCAAGCAGCCTTTTTAAGCCGCGCTTACAGTAATTCATGCAGGAACCAAGGTCTTGAATAACCTCAAATGTCCACATCTTGACCACTTATTCCAAAATGACTATTGCATACCAAAAATCATGTGTCAAAATTCGTAATTTCTAATTCGTAATTGCACACCGCCTTGAAACTATTTGCGAAGGTCTGTGACCAGATCTTTAATTTTCTGAAACAAGGGCTTTTTAATATGAACTTTCAGGTACAGGTCTCCGGATTTTCCACCCATTTTTCCTTCATTGCCCATTCCTGCAAGCCTGATTTTCTGTCCCTGCCTGACGCCCGGTGGAATTTTAACAATAAGTTTTATGGATCTTTTCTGATGAAAATAAGCATAAGGACCGCCCTCTTTTGCCTGTCGCGGATTCAGATAAATGACATCATTTATATCCGCTCCTTTTTCGGGCAATTGTATCCCGCTGATCTTTTTTAAAATATAGCCGGGCAACCTGCCCAGATTCCCCAACAAGGGAGACTGAGTCAAAGGCTGTCTGCCTTTCCCAAAATGTGCGGAAAATATAAAACCCCCGCCATAAATGCCCGGTTTCTTGAATTCAAAGGTTCGGTACCTATGGCCGTAAAATTCCTTAAAAATATCGTCAAAGCCTCTCAAGCCAAATGATTTTGCAATTTCTTCGAAAATATGGTTAATATCCGAACCGCTGAAGATCTCCTCTTCATTATAACTCTTTCTAAACCGGCTGTAGGCGGACGATCCGAACTGTTGTCTCATCATATCATATTCACGTTTTTTCTCAGAATTGGAAAGAACTGCATAAGCTTCATTTATTTCTTTCATCTTCTCGGCATTTAAAGGATCTTTCCTGTTTCTATCAGGATGATATTTTAAGGCCAGTTCACGGTAAGCATCTTTAATCTGCCTGGAACCGGCATCTTTTGCAACCCCTAAAATTTGATAATAATCTTTTTGTTCCATTATCTTTTACCTTTGGACTGCGATACACTTTATCTCTATGCACCCTCCTTTGGGAAGTGCGCTTACCTCCGCCACTGCTCTGGCAGGCCGATTTCTGGGAAAATATTTAAGATATATTTCGTTAAATTTATCAAAGTCACCCATGTTCGTAAGAAAGACATCAGCAGATACAACATGATCAAAGTCGCACCTTTCTGCCGATAAGATATGTTTGATGTTCTCAAGAGCCTGATTAGTTTGAGCCGCTATGCCTGGACCGGCCAATTCTCCTGTTTCAGGTTTTATACCTAACTGGCCGCTGATAAAAAGCCATCCATTTACAACTATTCCCTGGGAATAGGGACCTATGGAAGCCGGAGCCATATCTGTCTGAATTATTATACTATCCATGATTTCAATTATCTCCTGTCAAGTTAATTTGAGTTGCTCAAAAATAAAGATTGTTCCAAATAGCGTCTATATTGTTCGATTTATTTCGTCATCGGTTACAAAGTTGAAATGAAGCTGTCATTTTTTGTAGCAATCCATTGGCAAATAAAGCAATCTATTTTTTCAAAATTGCGGGACAGGAACAAACTCTTTCCAATTCTTTAACTTTATGGTAGAAAAAATCTTAAACAGTGTCCATCCATAAATGCCTATTTATGAACGGATACTAAGTAGCACAATTGGATCTAATTTATCAGATGTTCTTTATGAGAAATTCGGGATAAATATTCCTCGACAGACCGAGGAGTTAATATTTGCTTTACGCCGCAAGGAGATAGACCGGATATGGGCAATACCGCAATTAATAAGCAAAAGATACGTTCGTTAAAGGAATTTTACAGCCTGATGGCTCAAACCCGTGCTGCGCGTTTCAAACTTGTAGATAATATTCTTAAAGATGCAAAGATACCGCCTGATTCAATTGAATCGCTTCAAAATGCTCTGGCATCTCTTGAAGATATCCCCATGGAAGAAGGACTTAAGGTTTTGTTAATAGATGGATCGGAAAAAACACATGTCAGACTTGTTTATGAGATTGAGGAATTAAAAAAAGATATTTTCTACCTTGAAAATGGTGAAGAAGAATTCATTCAGTATCTTGAAAAGCTTTATCCGGATTTTCGCACCCAGGTGGATAAAGGGATAACAGAATTGCAAAACCTGCAGTTTAACTGTTTTATTACAGATCGGGATGGAACAATAAACAATTATTGCGGCAGGTACAGATCTTCTGTTCAGTCTGTTTACAATTCTGTTTTTCTTACCCGTTTTGCAAGAAATAGAACTGAAAATCCTGTAATCATGACCTCCGCCCCTCTTGAATCCACAGGAATTGTCGATGTCAGCGTTAATCCTGAGAAAACCTTTATCTATGCTGCATCAAAGGGAAGAGAATATCTTGATCTTTCAGGCAAAAGAGGTGTCTATCCGATAGAAGATAATAAACAGAAGCTCTTAAACAGATTAAATGAAAATCTGGACAATTTTTTGAAACAATCCGCTTATGAGAAGTTTACAATGATCGGCTCAGGAATTCAATATAAATTCGGCCAGACAACCGTGGCACGGCAGGATATTCGCAAGTCGATACCGGAAGATGAATCAGAGAATATGCTTAACAAAATAAGAGAAATTGTCACTGAAATCGATCCTGAACAGAAGAATTTTAAAATAGTAGATACCGGTCTGGATTTGGAAATTATACTTACAATTGAAAGTTCAGATGCAAAGCCGAAGGATTTTGACAAGGCAGATGCAGTGAAATTTTTAGATACTGCATTAAAGCTGGATCTGACAAAGGGACCGAATCTTATTTGCGGAGATACTTCATCTGATATTCCAATGATAGAAGCCTCAATGGAAAAGACAGAAAACACCTGGTCTGTTTTTGTAACCAAAGAAGAAAGGCTTGCTGAAAAAGTAAGAAATGTATGTGCAAAATCAGTCATTGTGCATCAGCCTGACATACTGGTGACAATCTTAGGACTTTTGTCTAAGAATTCGTAAAATTCAAATAGCCGCTGTGCTCTTATGGGAACAACAAAGCATAAAAATGATGCAGAGCCTTAGGAAGCTGCCCGGGAATGAGAAATTTTTTGCAAGGTCAGGGAAGGCGAAGATTTTAACCGCAGGAATACATCCACGTGTTTTGAGGATTAAAATCTTCGCCTGACCTGTCTGCGTGTGCC
>CAZRLQ010000003.1:0-3537 GCA_964600725.1 uncultured Desulfobacterales bacterium | reverse complement strand
TTTTCATATAAAAGGGGAGGATAATGGCTTTAACAAAATTTAAAGGTATAATTTTTGATCTGGATGGCGTGATAACAGGAACAGCTCATGTTCATGCCATAGCCTGGGAGAGTATGTTTAACGATTTTCTTAAAAGAAAAGCAGAAGAAAACGACAAGCCTTTTGTTCCTTTTGACAGGGATTATGATTATCTGCAGTATGTCGATGGCAAGCCAAGACCGGAAGGCGTAAAGAGCTTTTTAGAATCAAGAGGTATCGAACTTCCTTATGGAGATTTGGATGATCCTCCGGATAAAGAGACCATTTGTGGATTAGGAAACAGGAAAAATCTGGATTTTCAAGATGTACTTAGACGAGAAGGTCCTCATGTATTTGAGAGTTCCGTGGAATTCATACACAGTCTTAAAAAAGGGGGAATTAAAGTAGGTGTTGCTTCTTCCAGCCGGAACTGCCTGACAATTTTACAGTTGGCGGGAATCGAAGACCTTTTTGAAACCCGGGTTGACGGTGTGGTTTCACATGAAATGAAGCTTAAAGGAAAGCCGAATCCGGATATCTTCGTTACAGCAGCGGCAAATATAGGTCTGCTGCCGAATGAGTGCGCGGTTGTTGAAGATGCTATATCCGGCGTACAGGCAGGCAGAAACGGAAATTTTGGCCTGACAATCGGAATTGCACGAAGCGTAAAAGGTGAAATACTCAGACAAAATGGAGCAGACATCGTTGTAGAGGACCTTGCTGAAATCAGTCTCCAGGAGATAGAGGACTGGTTTGATGATCAAATAATACAGGATGGATGGAATTTAAGTTATACCGGCTTTGATCCTGATGATGAAAAGCTCAGGGAAACACTTTGCACCGTTGGAAACGGATATTTTGGAACCAGAGGCTGTTTTGAAGGATCTCAATCATCTGATATCCATTATCCTGGAACATATATTGCCGGAATCTACAACAAAATCCCGACATCTATTCAAGGCAGAGATATTTACAACAACGATTTTGTTAATTGTCCAAACTGGCTGCTTATAGAATTTAGAATCGGAAAAGGAAATTTTACAAACCCCCTTGATATGGAAGTTCTAAGTTACGATCAAAAACTCAATATGCGGGAAGGAATCCTGGAAAGATCGATCGTCTGCAAGGATCATCTTGGAAGAATTACCCATATTCACAGCAAGAGACTTGCAAGCATGTCAAACCCTCATCTTTGCGCTGTAAAATATAGTATTACCCCTGTCAACTACTCAAAAAAACTTACAATTCGATCTTCTATTGACGGCAATCTGATTAATGACGGAGTTGCACGCTATCGTGATCTGAACTCAAAGCATCTCTCTCTGGTAGAGCTCGGAAATACAGGAGACGGAATATTTCTTCACATGGAAACAAGCCATTCAAAATATCAGATCATGATGAATGCGAATATGCTTGTATATGAAAATGGAAAGCCTATTGCTGTTGAAAAGAAGATATCCCACGAAAATGCAAAAATAGCGGAAGAGGTAGAGATAGATGCCGAGGAAAAGAGCGGCTATACTGTAGAAAAAATAGTCAGCATCTATACATCTCTGGACAGATCTGTTAAAAACATTAAAGATGCTGCCGCCAATGCAGTTTCAGAGGTTAAAAACTTTGAAGCTCTTTATCTTCCACATACAGAAGCCTGGAAGTTACTTTGGGAGAAGGCTGATATCAGAATTGATGGCGACAGGTTCGTGCAAAAGACAGCGCGTCTTCACATTTACCATCTCCTTGTCACAGCATCTCCCCACAACAAAGATATTGACGCGGGCATACCGGCACGCGGACTTCATGGTGAGGCATACAGGGGGCATATCTTCTGGGATGAACTTTATATTCTGCCTTTTTTCAACCTTCATTTCCCTGAAATTTCCAAAGCGCTTCTTAAATACAGATACAATCGCCTGGAAGGTGCAAAGCAATACGCTCGGGAGAACGGCTATAAAGGAGCCATGTATCCCTGGCAGACTGCAGATAATGGAAGTGAAGAGACCCAGATTGTGCATTACAACCCTCAGGACGGTACCTGGGGGCCTGATTTGAGCCGCCGGCAGAGGCATGTCTCCATTGCTGTATTTTATAATGTCTGGAAATATGTTTCAGATACTGGCGACAAGGAATTTTTAAACAGATATGGTGCGGAAATAATGCTTGAAATTGCACGTTTCTGGGCGGATATCGCAAAATATGATGAAAGCACGAAAAAATACCATATTAAAGGAGTGATGGGGCCGGACGAATTTCATGAAAAACTTCCTGGAAGCAAAGAAGAGGGGCTTAAAGATAATGCTTATACAAATGTTATGGTTGTCTGGCTTTTGGAAAGGGCCCTGGAATTGATTCAGACGTTAGAGACAAAAGAATTGGAACGGCTCAAAAAAAAGACAGGATTTAATATTTCTGAAACAGAAAATTGGAAAAATATCGCAAAGCAATTAAATGTCATCCTTGATGATAGAAATATCATCAGTCAGTTTGATGGGTATATGGATCTTAAAGAATTAGACTGGGATTATTACAGCGAAAAATACGGCAACATTCACCGGATAGATCGAATTCTGAAAAAAGAGGGTGATTCCCCGGATTACTACAAGGTTACAAAACAGGCCGACGTATTGATGATGTTCTATCTTCTTTCCCCTGAACAGGTCCAGCGGATACTTCAACACTTGGGTTATCCGGCAGATGATGCCCTGAAACTGCTTCAGGACAACTATGATTATTACGAAAAGAGAACCAGCCACGGTTCAACGCTCAGCAAAGTTGTTCATGGTGTAATTTCAAGTTATATTCATGGGGACGACACATCCTGGAACTGGTTTTTAGAGGCGATGGAGAGCGATATTTATGATACTCAGGGAGGAACCACTATCGAAGGAATCCATTGTGGAGTAATGGCCGGCACCATTGATTTCATTACAAGGTATTTTGCAGGAATAGATCTTTCCGGAAACCCGCCTGAAATAAATCCGCATATGCCAAAGCACTGGAACAGCCTTGCCTTTAAGATATGCTACAGAGGAACATGGTACGATCTTGAGTTGACACAAAGAAGCGTTAGTCTGAAAATAGAAGAAAAAAGCAGAAAGCCTGTCTTAGTTAAAATATTCGGAAAGCAGATAGAGCTCGACCCAGGTAAAACCGTACTGGTGCATCCGAATTAAATTAGAGCTAAGCCGGGCATTTTTTGTGAAAATATGTGTACTGGATCTTGATGCGCAGGAAATTGGTGCGGATTAAGTAAGAAATCGCTCAACCTGTGATAAAGTATCAGACTGAGAGGACTGGGATTGCGGTTCATCGCGAATTATTGTGAAAAAATCAAATGTCTTTACCTCGGCTTTGGCCAAATTATAGTGGTTCAGGCTGCACAGCATACTATATCCGGCAGTGTTTCCGGTAAATCGTCCCGGAAACAGGTTGAATCAGGCTCAGGTGATGAGTTTGTATAATTCCCTGCATGCCGGATATGCCTCCGCACTAACGCAATAACATCTGAGAAAAGCTGCGTCC
>CAZRLQ010000002.1:12805-23539 GCA_964600725.1 uncultured Desulfobacterales bacterium | reverse complement strand
AAATGAAATTATACCTCTGAAAATTAGCGTAAGGTGTGCTATATCCCTCATTTCGCTTTTTGCGCTCTAACTGTTTGAATTTATTAAACCTTAATATTCAGATATATAAAAGGGCATCAAAAAACTTGCTTAATTTTCAAAGTGTTACAGAGACAAGCGAAATGCAGGCTATATGCCTGCGGTTATTTTTTTTCGCATGTCTTGATCTTTAACAAAAATTCTCATTTCTGGATGGATGCTAATTAGCCTATTGATTTTTCATGCCATGAAATAATCAAAAATAGTCAAAGTCAAGTATTTAACAAATTATATTTATCAGAAATCGACACCTTATGCAAGGAGCTGAACACAAACCAGCAATTCTAATTATAAGAAAACAAATTATAACTCAATAGGTTAGAGATTTTATTTACCTTGGAAATATCTGATTTTTTTCAGCTAAAATCAGAAAAAATGACTATTTTAGGTTATTGAACGGGCCTATTAATCTCTGTAACATTATACAAATATCTCATATTTGACTGTAAAATAAGGACAATTTCCATAATTAGAATTGCTGCACACAAACACACACCTGATTTTCTTGACTGAGCTATAATATTTGTTATTATATATGAACATATGTTCAAATATTAAATTCAGGAGAAAGATGGCTTTTAATAAAACAAGACTTGTATCGGAAAGATATGGATGTAAAGTTCGAATGGTGCATCTTGACAGAGTGACTCGAGCAAGGGATGAGGCTATATATGAGGATGAATTAAACTGTTTGGCACAGATATATAAAGTTCTTGGAGACCCGACCCGTTTAAAGATCGTCATGGCTCTTAATGGAGGTGAAATGTGTGTCTGTGATTTATCTGCCTATCTTGGGTTGAGTGAGTCAGCCGTTTCCCATCAGCTTAGACGACTCAAGGATCTGAGCCTGGTCAAACACAGAAGGGATGGCCAAATACTATACTATTCTTTGGACGATAAACATGTAGCCGATTTGTTAAATATCGGTCTTGACCATGTTCGTGAATAAAAGAGGAACAGGGAGTAAAATGAGTTTTATTATTACAGTTTTATATGAGTCATGGCATATTTTTGTGGAATCATCTGTATACATTATGTTTGGTCTTTTGATCAGCGGCTTGTTGCGGATTTTCCTTACACCTGACTCTGTGGGCCAACACTTTGGAACAGGGCGATTTATTTCGGTCTTTAAGGCGGCTCTGTTTGGAATTCCCATACCTTTATGTTCTTGCGGGGTTCTGCCTGCTGCAGTAACCTTGAAAAAACAGGGTGCAAACAATGGAGCCACAACTGCTTTTCTTATATCGACTCCTGAATCAGGAATCGATTCAATTTCCATAACATACGCTCTGCTCGGCCCTGTCATGACAGTGGCAAGACCGGTTGCGGCTTTTATCACTGCAGCCGTTGCAGGTTTAGTTGAAAATATTTTTAATAGCAGAAAATTTAAAAGTCCGATTGTTTCCGATCTGATCTGTTCTGTTGATAGCTGTTGTAAGGGTGGAAACTGTTCGCAGGAAGAACATAAACCATATTATACACTGACGGAGAAGATAATAGCCGGATTCAGATACGCATTTGGTGATGTATGGAGTGATATGGCGGGTTGGTTTTTTGTGGGGGTGGTCCTTGCGGGATTGATCATGACGATAATTCCGGATAATTTCTTTGGCAGGTACTTGGGTGGAGGCTTGTCGTCTATGCTTCTAATGCTTGCCATCGGGATTCCTGTATATATTTGTGCTACAGCCTCGACCCCCATTGCCGCTGCCATGATTCTCAAGGGGATAAGCCCTGGAGCTGCTCTTGTCTTTCTTCTGGCAGGGCCTGCTACCAACATAACCTCTTTGACTGTGCTGCTTGGAGTTCTGGGCAAGAGGACAACAGGTATTTTTCTTTTCACTATTGCGCTGTTTTCCGTAATTTTCGGTCTTATGTTGGATCAGGTTTATGAATTGTTTGGTTTTTCAGTCAGTGCCATGGCAGGCGATAAAGGAGAAATAATTCCTTTATGGGCCAAGTGGACGGGGGCTTTTGCCCTTCTATCTCTTTCGGCAAAGCCTGTTTTTCGAAGTGTTAAGTTTTTGTTTATAAAACTAAACAGTTGCGGTCATCAAACTTTTCACTAATTTTCGGCCTGTGCGGTTAGCATTAAATATACCCTAAAACCTGCATAAACTATTTTCAAAAAGAAAATTATGCTTTTAATATCAACGGATTATAGAAATGTTGTACTTGCATAACACGCATCGGTTTGATGCGGCCATAAGGGCTGCGGTTTCTGAAAATAGTTTACCCTCCGGGAGCGCCGGTTTTACCGAATCTGTGGCGTTGGCAGGGACTTGAAGTATCGCAGTGCGTCTGCGCCCCTGCCGCCCTGCGCCTGCCTGCCGCAGGCAGGTCTCCGGCAAACCCGGCGCTTGCAGGATTTAGGTATACATTTATTAGCCACAGACCCACACAGACATGCTTATTAGTTACCGGCATATATGGTTTGTTTTGCCCGTGTGCGTTTGTATGGGTCGAGCAGGCCTAACGGGCTGGTGGCCAATTATTTTTACACAAGACGACGCAATCATTCTAACCGCACAGCCCGATAATTTTCAGAGGTATAATTTAATTTGTCAATTTTGTGAGCCAAAATGCCTAAGAAGGCTGTCCGGGGATGAGAAACCATTCCCGAACAGCTTCCTCAATCCCCTTTTTTCAAAGGGGGAAACATATTGGTGCCCGGACTTATTGAGAAGTTACACATTTTTGCTGTTTTCCCTCAACCATGAGCCTTCCCGATAAGGAAGAGGAGAATAAGCAAGTATGAAATTGTTTTTTTGAAAATTTATAGTCTGATAAGAAAGGCGGGCAGGCAGGTATTTACCATTTTAGCACAAGGTCTGCCTGCAGCAGGTCTTGTTCTTTATTCGAACCACCATCTTGGGACTCTACGTCAAAGTAGTAGTCAATTCCAAACGTTACATGTTTGGCAAGCCCGAGTTTAAATTCTATCTCATTGCCCTTTACGCCGGTAGCACCGCCGTAAAAATCGCTGTCAGGAAAAGTGTCAAGCCAGGCATCTTTTTCCAGATCCCGGTAATTGTATTTTACCTGCCAATCCCATAGCTTTTTTACTTTTTTGAGACCTAACTTCAAGCCGGCGAGATAGCCTTCATCTTCTCTATCCGCATCGGAATTCACATACTGACCGAAAAGAGCGGCAAAAGGAACAGGTCCGTCAAATTTAATCCCGTATTCTGCGTCAAGGGCAAAAGATTCGTACTCTTCGGCTAAATTACCCTCGCTATCTACGGTGTTGGTTTCCGCACTATGATCTAAAGAATTTCCTTTGATATGCTCGAAATCGTAGTATGATCCGGCAATCTTAAAATACATATTATCCAGGAATTTGAATTTCGAACCTAACTGAAAAGCAAACATGCATGGATCATCTTTATCGGCTTTATATTCATCCAGAATAAAAAATGCCGGTGTAAAGAATATTTCAGCGGAACCTATTTCATGTTTTAACGTTGCCGCAATACCTTCAGGCCTTATGTCGGAATCCCAAAGCATATCTTTAGTCTTCCAAATGGGGTTTTTAAACTTGCCGCCCCAGGCAGTGAGCCACTTAACGGGTTTATACTGAGCGTAGGCATAATCAAGTCGTACATCAGGGGAATCAAAAGTGTTGTCAAGGGTCTCGTTGGTTGAACGTGGATCATCGCCGCCTGTCGCCAATCCGAATCCAACTTTAAATTGATCATTTATCCCGGATTCAATACCTGCCCTCAATCTTATTCGGTATCTGTCCCTGGTAGGATTGCCGTCATTATCCGTATCTTCATATTGATACCGCAGCCTTAAATCACCTTTAATTTTTGTATTTTTTATCCATTCAGGCAATTCAGTAACCTCATGTGAGGTCTCCTTAGCTGTCTTTATTGCAATCTCTTGCACCTCTTCCCTCTGTTTCCTGTCCTCTTTCTGAATTTCAATTAGCAGCTCGTTTGCTTCTGAAGGGGAAAGAATTTTCTTTTCAACCAGTTTCTTAATTAAGATATCTGTCTCCCCTCCCCAAGAGAGGCTGTTGTCCAACGTAAGCATACAGATTATTACAGCAGCCAGAACACATGAAATTTTTTTCATTTATTACTCCCTCATTTGTATTAAAATATTTATAAAATGAGGCTGTTTTTAAAACTGATGAATTGGATGCAAGAGCGTGAGCGCAGTTTAAATTACCGCAAATTTTTGGCAAATATGCCGGCTATTCACCTCAAATTTGAAACGATTTGCCTTCGCTCTCACACTTTTTCGCTTCGATGCCCTGCTTTTCAAACAGCCTCTTAACCTGGATTATTCATGAATTTTTAATAAAACAGTGTATCTCATTGATAAATAAAGAAATACGGAAAAATTTTTAAAAACTCAGTTTTCCATTATCCTTCTATTTATGGCAGACAAAGAGATTTATGAATAATCCGGGTTAGAAACGATGGCAAATATATGATAATGTGATTTAACCAGCTTATGTTAGGATTGTATTGTAAATTGATTAAATTTTTGTGAATAATAGGGCGTTTTTTATTTCTCGGTTTATATTTTTCACCTTACAGATTCTTGAGGTTTAGGAGAGTCTCTCGTGATCTTTAGCTTTGACAGCCTTTGCAGCCCCATATCCCCTTCCGTTGCCTTTCTTGTTGGCGCTGCCGCCGACCAGTTTCACCAAAAGGGATCGCAATTTCGTTCGCTCATCGGACGGAAGCCCGAACATTTCCATCTGTGCTTCGAAATTTTGATACAATTGTCCCGGGCAGATAAATAAACTGCTTGACAAGCTGCATATTAAAGCTTAATATTTTGGGTATATGCTCATAATGTGTTTAATTATAAAAAGAAGGAATAAAAATTGACTCTGAAAGCAAAGGTAATAGAGGCTTTGGGCAAAATAACGGCACCAGGTACGAATTATGACATTATCAGCATGAAAATTATAGACGATATATCTGTTTCAGAGAATGGAAGAGTCTGTTTTACTTTTAAACCAATTTCACCTCTTTGCCCGCGGGCATTTAAACTCGCCTCCGATATTAAGAGATCCATCTCCTGTATAGAGGGCGTAAACGGGGTAGATATGAAGGTTATAGAGTATGACAGGGCGGATGAATTAATGAATGCACTGAAAAATTAAGAAGTTTTAATACCTAAGGAGCGCTAATAATGGAAAAGATTTTAATTGTAGGTTGCAAAAAAACGATGGATGACGTCTGTATCGGATGTTCAAGATGTATGGTCGGTTTCAATAGAAAAGATGGTGAGTTCGGCCGTTACAAGGATCAGGATGCTGAGCTTACAGGTCTGCTTAACTGCGGCGACTGTCCTGGTTCATCAATTGTAACAAGGCTTGCTCAGATTAATTTATGGAATAAGCCGATGGATGAAAAGATAACCAAAGTGCATGTAGCACCTTGTCTTCTCGATCACTGTCCTTATAAAGAGACCATAGTTGCCAAAATCAAGGCAAAGGCTGGAGTTGAGGTCATTGAAGGTACCCATCCGTACAAACCGGAAAATATTTTTGCATAAACAAGGAGAACCATTATGCCATTATATGATTACCTCTGCCTGGACTGCGGAAAGACAAGCGAAATATTAGTTTCAGATAAAAGCAGTCAGCCCAGGTGTTTGGATTGTAACAGCGATAATCTTAAAAAACTGCTTTCAGCGCATTCTTCCATGTCAGGTCATGCTAAAAACAGACTGCCCGGGCTTGGAGACACGACCTGCTGCGGCTCTACACCGAAAGAGGCAGGTTGTGCAGGTCCTGGAAGTTGTTGCGGTATGAATAAAAGCTAAAAAAATAAAAGAGGTGCAATATGAAAGTAGCCGTAAGTTCATCAGGGAAAAATTTGGATTCACAGATCGATCCACGTTTCGGAAGATCTGTTTATTTTTTGATAATAGATACGGAAGATATGAGTTATGAGGCTTTTGAAAACGAAAATACCGGTCTTTCGGGCGGAGCCGGCATTCAAACCGCGAGTTTTGTTTCTTCAAAAGGTGCGGAAGTTGTAATAACCGGTAATTGTGGGCCAAAGGCCGCACAGGTGCTTTCGGAGGCAGGAATTCAACTTGTTGTCGGACAGAGCGGAACTGTCAGAGAGGCTGTGGAAAATTTTAAAAAAGGCATCATTAAAGCTTCGCAAGGGCCCAATGTGTCTGAAAAGTTCGGTATAGGTCCGGAAGTTTCTCAGCAAAACCTTGGATCCACACAGACTTTTGGAGGTACTGGCAGAGGCGGAGGAAGAATGGGAGGCGGAGGAAGAATGGGAGGCGGAGGCCGGGGAGGCGGAGGCCGGGGAATGGGCGGCGGAGGCGGCCGGGGAATGGGTGGCGGCGGAGGAGGATGCAGAAGAAGATGAGAGATGATTTATAAACCATGGGACGACCCAAGAAAAACCGCATTGTAAAATTCAATCCCGATGTGAACTATTTCAAACCCAGAGGAATTCCCTTGTTCGATCTCGAGGAGGTCAGCCTTACGGTAGATGAACGCGAAGCAATAAGATTGGCAGATCTTGCAGGCCTTTCCCATGAGGACGCGGGCCGGCATATGGGAGTTTCAAGGGCAACATTCGGACGGATTGTGCAGCGTGCAAGAAAAGCCGTTGCAGATGCGATGATTAATGGAAAGGCTATAAAGATAGAGGGGGGCAGTTATAATATGATTGAAGATACGCGTACTTTTATATGTTGCATCTGTTATCATGTTTGGGATGAGGATTTTGGAACAGGCGGACCAAACGGGTGCCCTTCATGCAGGGGTGAAATGATTCAAAGAGTCAAGAATCCACGTCTTTAGAGCCGTATTATCATAAAATGGCTTAATAGGCCGTTAATAGAAAAATTTGTAATAAAATCCGCCTTTCGCTGATTTTTATTATGTATAATTGACATCCTTCAAACTTGGTTTACACTTTTACTTACCTGCTGTAGGCAGGCCTGCCTGCTACAGTCAGGTATGTTGCTTTTCGCATGGAAACGAGAAAGCTAAAACCGTAAAAAGTGTAAACTACTTTTGAGCATTTATGAAGGATGCTGTATAATTTAAAAAAATTAAGCTTTAGCGCCAAAGCAGAATTTTTTCAAAACCATCAAATTTCTTGATGCATAAAAAATGATATGGAAAAGGAAATATGATTATCACCATTGCCAGCGGTAAAGGCGGCACAGGGAAAACAACAGTTGCAACCAGCCTGGCCGCATCTTTGGAAGATCGGATAAACCTCATCGACTGCGATGTTGAAGAACCGAATGTACACATTTTTTTAAAACCGGATTTCACCAGCAGTGAAATCGTAAATACCATGGTGCCTGCTGTTGACATGTCGAGGTGCAATCTATGCGGGGCCTGTGAAGAGATATGTCAGTTTTCAGCCATAACCCTCGTAGGTAAAAAAATAATGACATTTCCGGAAATGTGTCATAGTTGCAAGGGGTGCGTTATGGTCTGCCATGAAGATGCGGTTAAAGAATCGCACAGAGAGTTAGGTGAAATAGTAAGGGGAAGCATCGGCCAAATTGAACTTTACTATGGAAATCTGCGCGTAGGTGAAGCAATGTCGCCCCCTTTGATCGAAAAGGTAAAAGAAAATGCGGTAAAAACAGGGACCAATATCATAGATGCCCCGCCAGGAACGTCGTGCCCCGTGATAGCGGCCCTGAAAGGTTCAGATTTTGTTCTCCTGGTGACGGAACCTACGCCTTTTGGCCTCAATGATCTTGTTTTAGCTGTTGAAGCTGTAAGAATACTGGATATTCCCTTTGGAATAGTGATAAATAGATCCGATATAGGAGATGACCGTACAAAAAAATATGCAGAAAAAGAGGCTATCCCGGTTATGATGGAAATACCGCACAGGCGTGAAATAGCAGAGGCTTATTCCAAAGGTATCATGATGATTGACATAATTCCGGCCATGAGAAAATCGTTTAAATCATTATATTCAAATATAAAAGAGATTGTATCCGTCTCAAATGGTACCTGATAACCTATTTGCTTAAAATTCTTAAAAAAATTAAATAGTTATAAAATATTATGCTTTAAACCCAATAGAGAGCAGACTGGAATAATCATGAAGGAATTAGTTATAATCAGCGGCAAAGGGGGCACAGGAAAGACCAGTATAGTAGCCTCATTTGCTTCACTTGCAAAAAACAAAGTCATTGTCGACGCGGATGTTGACGCAGCAGACCTGCATCTGGTCATACCACATTCGGTAAAAAGAGCAGAAGATTTTCAGGGTGGACACACAGCTATTATAGATGCGGATATTTGTACAGGCTGCGGCGAGTGCAAAGAGAGGTGTCAGTTTGATGCGATAACAGATGATTTTGTTGTGGATAAAATATCATGTGAAGGGTGCAGCGTTTGCGTCCATTTTTGTCCTGCAGATGCCATACAGTTCCCCAAAAGAACATGTGGAAGATGGTTTATTTCAGATACAGAACATGGACCCATGGTACATGCGAGATTAGGTATCGCGGAGGAAAACTCGGGTCTTTTAGTCAGTCTTCTGAGAAGAGAGGCAAAGGAAATAGCGGAAAATCAGGGACTTGAAACAATTATTATCGACGGTTCACCAGGGATAGGCTGTCCGGTTATTGCTTCGGTTACAGGATCGAATACGGTGCTTATAGTCACCGAGCCTACCATGTCAGGGATGCATGATATGGATCGGATAAAAAGACTTGCAGACTTTTTGAAGGTACCTGCGATGGTTTGCATTAATAAGTATGATATTAACATGGATATAACCTCGCAAATAGAAGCATTTGGAAACAGCCACAACTTAAAAATCGCTGGTCTTGTTCCGTATGACAAAGATGTAACATCTGCCATGGTCGCCCAGAAAAGCCTGGTCGAATTTTCAAAAGGCGAGGCCGCAACAGCGGTGCGTAATTTATGGAATGAAGTTGAAGATTTTATGTCAAGCTTGAAATAAGTGCTATATCACCGCTGAATAGTATCCATCCATAAATGGCCTTTTGGCCCGATATCTGTGTTATGCTCAAAAAAACAATCCTTGATATCAACTATGATGTCTGCGGTCATTTTTTTGCATACCTTGATCTTAAACGAAAATTCTTATTTATGGGTGGACATTAAATAATTAATTTTTAAAACAGGAATATTTAAAATGTCAAAATCACAAAAAGGTGTACATATTCAGGATGCGCCGCCCACGACACAGACCGATCCGGATGTGCAGGCACAGAACTCTTTGAAGAGGATAAAAAACAAGTTTGTCGTGTTGAGCGGAAAAGGCGGTGTAGGTAAAACGTCTGTTTCTGTAAATATCAGCATTGCTCTTGCCGGCATGGGATACAGGGTAGGAATAATGGATGTTGATATCCACGGGCCTGACATACCCAGAATGCTTGGAATCAAAGGAATTTTGGATATAGGGAAAAACAAGAAATTAATTCCCAAGCAATTTTCCAAAAATCTGTCCGCAGTATCAATAGAGTCGCTTATTGTAGACAAAGATGATGCCATTATTTGGCGCGGGCCTTTAAAGCATTCGGCGATTCGTCAGTTTATCGGAGATGTGGAATGGGGCGAGCTCGATTATCTTATAGTCGATTCTCCTCCCGGCACAGGAGATGAGCCTCTTACCGTCGCACAGCTCATTAATGATGCAAGAGCCATTATCGTTACTACTCCTCAGGAGGTGTCACTTGCGGATGTTAGAAAATCGATAAATTTTTGTAAGACAGTAAATATGGAAATATTCGGTCTCATAGAGAATATGAGCAGTTTTGCATGTCCCCATTGCGGCAAGGCCATCGATCTTTTTGGATCAGGAGGAGGAAAGAAGACTGCAGATGCAGCAGGAATACAGTTCTTGGGGCATATACCCTTTGATCCAAAGGTAGTCTCCTGCGGTGATGCAGGCACATCATATCAGGGAAAATATAAAGATTCCGCCGTTACAAAAGCATTTGCAGATATTGCGGAAAGAATGTCAAAGGAGCCGGTTAAAACAGACCATATAAAGATTAAACAGAAGGGTAAAAATATAAAATTTGTATTACCATTAGCGGAAGGGAGACTCACAACTCATTTTGGACACTGTAAAGAATTTGCCATTATAGACGTTGAAGACAGAAAGATAAAAAACAAGGAGGTGGTACTCCCTCCCCCCCATGAACCTGGAGTCCTTCCGAAGTGGCTCAACGAACTTGGTGCAAATGTTATTATTTCAGGCGGTATGGGGCAAAAAGCGCAGTCTCTTTTTGCCAAGTATGGAATAACCGTAATTGTGGGAGCGCCTGCCGAAGATCCTGAAATTCTGGTAAAAAGCTATCTTGAGGGTTCTCTTGTCAGCGGTGAAAACCTTTGCGATCATTAATTGGAAAACAATACCGGTATTAAGGTCGTACAGGACGCCCATGACTATCATTAGTGACCTGCTCCCCCGCCTTAAGGCGGGGGAGCAGTCACGCTGAGATCAGATTAATCTTGGGCATCGTGCTGCGATCAGTTTGAAATCATTTAGAAATCTCTTTTTCAAGTTCCTCAATCCGCTTATTGATAGTGTCAAGTGAACCTTTGAGATAATCTGATTCCGCTTTCAGCTCATTAATTTCATCTTCCGGCCTCAAAGGGTATCTCGGAGCATATGCCGGCGGATACCAGCCATATCCTCGGCCAAAGCC
>CAZRLQ010000002.1:0-12705 GCA_964600725.1 uncultured Desulfobacterales bacterium | reverse complement strand
CCTGCTCCCCGGCCAAAGCCTCTGCCGTAACCGTAGCCTCTTGCAAATACAGGAACATAACCGCCTGCTGCAGGATTACATAGCCCTCTTGCTCCTCCTGTCATAGGACCGGCTCCCGCCGGGCCTGTTCCATCAAATCCTGGCATTGCATTCACCTCCTTTTATTACTTAATCTTAGATTTTACGGCATCCTTCAAACTTGGTTTACACTTTTGATGTTGCTTTTCGCCTGGAAACGAGAAAGTAAGAACCGTTAAAAGTGTAAACTACTTTTGTAGTATTTATGAAGGATGCCGATTTTACATACATTTACTTCATGAAGAATACGGGTTAAATTTATCGCCTGTTTCTGCCACCTTGTCCAGTGACTCTCCCCCGGCCTCTGCCTCTTCCTGTACCAGTGCCTCGTCCTGAACCGATGCCGAAACCCCGTTTCAGACTACCTGCAAAACCGGGAGTAACGCCGGTTGGGTTGCAAATACCCAAACCCCTTCCAGTCATTGAACCCAAACCTTGAGGTCCGGTTTTATCTCTTCGCGGCATAACACACACCTCCTTTCTTTACGGCCAAAATTTTTTAGCGTTATGAGCATTTGATTAAAATATAATACCATATGCGAAGATGTCAAGGACTATTTTAGTCGTATGACCATTATTAATTTTGGCATATTCTGGTCGAGGGCGGTGAAGGGTAGTGAGAGTGCAAGATTTTCATTACATGGAATTAAAATCACAAATGGTGATTGAAACTCTACGACATGAAATATTGACCTGTGACTTGACACACTGTTTTGCTAATGAACAAGAATGAGTAAGAAAAAAGGAGCATGTAGGAAATGCGTGATATGTAAATATAAATACGGTACCTCCTTATCTTATTATGTTTGTAGTTATGTATAACTTACCAAGCTTTGCCGTAAAGCCCTCGACTTTAGTCGTAGGGATATAAGGCAATAGAAAGTTCGATAGGGAGTTTATCTCCCTTGAGAACTTTCTAATAATGTTTGTATTATATTATAATACTTTTATGAAAGATACAGTAAAATATAAATCAAAGCCAACTGTTTAACCTCATAAATCAACAGACTCATCACAAATACGCTAAGCGGATTAAATCCTGAATCCGGCCTGTCTAAAAACGCAGAGATACCGAAAACAGCCATTTCCGGGGCAGCTTCAACAGGTTATAAACCCATATCAAAATTTTTTATTTTATCGGCATCTTGCTTTGCCTTTTCAGCAAGGAGGCTGTCCGGCGCAAGTGCAATGACTTTATTGTAAGCGTTAAGCGCCTTTTTATAATCTCCTGATATTGAATAAGCATTTGCCAGATAATAGTGCACGTCGGGGATAGCCGGAGAGATTTCAGATGCTTTTTCCAGCTCCTTTATTGCCTCTGAGATTTTTCCCATTTTAATATGGGTTTTTCCGATCCCTATCAGAGCTTTTATAAAATTCGGCCTTATATCAAGCGCTTCTCGATAATATTTTTCCGCAAGGAAATAATCTTTTTTATTAAAATAGACAGATCCAAGATTAGTGAGAGGGTATTGAGGTGTACCGTAAAGAATGTCCTGAGAAAGCTCTTTAAAAATAGAAATAGCCGTATCCAGGTCCCCTTTTTTAAGATAGGCAATGCCGAGACTGTTTTTGGCTGGAGCATAATCAGGTTTTAATTCAAGCGCTTTTTGAAAATGTTTTATTGCCTGACCGAATTTTTTTTTTGCCATATATGTAATGCCCAAATCATTTTGAAGATACGGATCTTTTGAGTAAAGCCTCTCTGCTTTAAACAGCTCTCTTAACGCCGCCGTATAATTACCCTGCCCCATATATGCTTCACCAAGATCTCTTAACGATTCTTCCTGCTCCTTTTTTACCTGCAGATTCGAAGAGCATGACACCCCCCAAACCATCAAAATAGCACATAGAATACATACAAGTCTGACTTTTTTCATTTTATTTACCCTTTTTGATCCGCCATTCCCATCAGAATGATTTTGATATTATCTTTTACAAAAAATTGAATTAGTTCATAATCCAACGAAACACCTGTTATTAAAATTTTAGATTTTTCTTCATCTGACACCAAAAAACCTGGTATGGTTAAAGAAGTATTATGCTCAGACGGTCTTTTGGCTGCAAGAAAGGTTGGATTTTTTAAATAATGAACATCAAGAGCCTTAAAAAGATTTTTTAGTATAGCGGAAAAGCTCTCTTCTTTTTTTAACTGTATAATATTTATACCTGTTTTTTTTATGGATAGAGCCGCGTCACCATAAATATCTCCAAAATCAACTAATAGCCTGGACCCATCATTTTTTACTACAAGATTGGATACCGCATCTATCTGCATGCCGGCATAGGGAAATGTAATGCTGATATTTTGCATGTATTTGAAACCGAGGGCGGTCAGCAGATCATATACCGCTGTTTTATGATCCAAAGGATTGATATATATCAGATCTTGATCCAAAATAGTGTAATGAATACTTTTTGAGTTTTTATTTAAGATGTTTTTGCCCTGGCATATCTCTTTTATTATAATATTATTTTGCTTAAGATACCGACATATTGAATTCGGTGTAATCTCGTCTATTTTCTTAATCGGCGTAATGCAAAGAAGTTGTGCGCCATCTTTTTCACCTGATAAAATTTTAGTTGCCCATCTTGCTTTAACGTTAACCACAACACCATTATCTGAAAATGTGATTTTATCTTCCGAACCATATTTTTTATTTAAATTAAAAACCGAGTCAAGGATCTGCTCAGAAGAAGCTTTGTCTGAAATTGTAACAATCTTAACTTTTTTCCAAAATGACTGAATCAAATCCTGGTCAGACTTTTTGATATTGTTTTGGGGAAAAAGCAGCCTTGTTTTATCTTTAAGTTCTATGACCGGAGAGATTGAAAGATTAATGGCAAAATCCTCGTTCCTTTCCCCAGGAAAATAATAAACACCTTTATTATAAAATTTCCCGTTTAAAACAGAAGCGACTTGGAGAAAAGCAGACCATTTACCATCATTTCTCTTTGAATTATCTAAAGTATCGGAAGCTGTTTCATTCATACCTGCAGATACGTTTTCTTTTTCTTGTTCAATAATATTGCCTGAACTGTCAAAGATGGATTGATACCAGCTTTGATTTTTTAATGACGGATCAGGCAGATGGATTACCTGACCGGCTTTAATGCGGTTTATATCGGTGATCTCAGGATTAATCCGCTTGAGCAGCTTAACCCCTTCTTTATATGATTTGGAGCCGTAAGTTCCAAATTTTTTTGAAATCAGCATGGAAACGGTATCTCCCCGCCTGATTTTATACTCACTGGAATGAGATCTGATGATGTCGGAAATACTCGAGATTGTTACAAAGGGAATTGTGACAATTCCTGTGGATTGTCCAGGCAGACTCCCCTTCTTTAATTTTTTTAAGGGGATAAAAATATGCTGGTCGGTCAAAATTCTGTTAATGTCGGAAATATGCGGATTGATCCGGCTGAAAATCCCCAAGAATTCAGGAAAATCCCTGTGGGAAATTTCACCTCTTTGCTTGAAGATTTTTGTTACATAGTCATCTTTTTGAACGATATACGGATCACACAATATATCCTGGCCCTTGTCCTTTTTTACAACGTAACTCTTATATAAAAAAGCGGCATGTGCAGGAACAAGGAAATGCATCCAGCCTGAAAGAATTGATAAAAGCAGCATATTTGCAGCGGTCTTAAAAAAGAGATGACGCCACAAATCTTTTAAGCAAATCATGCTTTTTTAACCTTTTTAAGATTAAGCAGAGCAGCTATCTCGCCGGATACACTTTTAACAAACCGCTTAAAATCATTCCCTTCCAATGGTTTTCCGGGAGCGGGCAGTTTTTCAAGATTTTTGGGTCGGATAAGAACAGGGGAATTAACAAGCCGAGGGTTGGAAGAAATTTCAAATTCCGCCGGGAAACTGTTTTCAAAATACTGATTCTGAAAATCTGAAAATTTCAGCGCATGAGCAGTTGAATCGATTACAGCAATATCATTTTTTCCGATATATTTCCGGCTTAATGCCGCTACAAGACCGGCTATGGATTCACCGCCGTGGGTACAAGTAATATGGCCGTTTCTGTTCGCCAAAAGCTCCCAGTCCATAATGGCCTGTTCATCTACCTCTACAAAAAAAACATTCTGCCTGCCCGACATTTTATTATAAATTTCAACCAGGTGAATTACCCTGGGCATTGAAACCGGATTGCCGATCATTGCCGCTTGAGCTACACTCGGCTTTACTGTTACAGGCTCAAATTTTCGTTTGTCTGTATCAGGCTCCAAATAATATCTGTAAACAGGATTGGCATGTTCTGATTGAACACCCACTATTTTAGGCAAGGCATCGACAATACCTGCTTCATAAAACTTTAAAAACCCGCTCATGACAGCAGTGATATTTCCTGCGTTTCCAATGGGTAAAACAACAGCCAGATTTTTCAAGTCATATTCCAAGTCCTGTGCGATTTCGTAAGAATATGATTCCTGACCAAGTATACGCCAGGCATTTTTTGAATTTAGAAGCGCAATATTGTAGTTGTCTGACAACTCTTCCACGACTTTCATGCAGTCATCAAATACACCTGGAATCTCAAATACATCCGCTCCGCTCCCTAAAGGTTGTGAAAGCTGCTGCTGCGTCACTTTTTTATGGGGAAGCAGCACCGCGGATTTTACCTCAGGTTTTAAATAAGATGAATATAGAGCCGCCGAAGCGGAAGTATCTCCGGTTGAAGCACAAACAGCCAGGACATCGGAGATCTTGTCCGTCTGAATCAGATAGCTTATATAACTCAAGGCACTTGCCATCCCGCGGTCTTTAAAGGAAGCGCTGGGATTCTGACCGTCATTTTTAACATAGAATCTGATTCCGACCTCTTTTTGTAAAAAAGAATTTGCTTCTACAATCGGAGTATGACCCTCGCCAAGATATACGATTGAACTAAGCGGTATGACAGGACCGATAAACTCATAGTAGCGATAAATGCCTTTTAATGAAGAGACGGTAAGCATCTTGCGGAAGTCAAATATTTTGCGCCAGAATCCGCCGGGTATCTTTTTTAACCGGTCGAAGTCCCGGTCATAGATAAGCATCACCTGCCCGCAATCCGGGCAGGTGTAAAGCAGTTTTTCAATACTGTATTCACCGCCGCAGCCCAGACACCGGTAAATGAGGGTTCCATCTTGCCTGGGAATAATATACGGCTGGATGTCTTTTGGGAAATCTTCAGGTTTCATAAGGCTATTTTCTCCATATCACCCATATAAGGCTGCAATACTTTTGGTATGATGATCGAACCGTCAGGCTGCTGGTAATTTTCTAATATTGCGGCGACCGTGCGCCCAACTGCAAGGCCTGATCCATTTAAAGTATGAACAAGTTCAGTCCCTTTTTTCCCTTTTCTCTTAAACCTGATATTTGCCCGTCTGGCCTGGAAATCTTCAAAATTGCTGCAAGAAGAGATTTCCCTGTATACACCTTGTGCCGGCATCCATACTTCGATATCATATGTTTTGGCTGCTGAAAAGCCCAGATCGCCAGTACATAGAACAACAACCCGATAAGAGATCTCAAGTCTTTTTAGAATTTCTTCTGCGTTGTTTAAAAGTTTTTCAAGTTCATCATAAGAATTTTCCGGTTTAGTAAATTTAACCAGTTCTACCTTGTTGAATTGATGCTGCCGGATCAAACCCCTCGTATCTTTCCCGTAAGATCCTGCTTCGCTGCGAAAACAGGGCGTATAAGCAGCGTAAAGAATAGGCAGCATTGATTCATCAAGGATTTCGCCCTGATGAATATTTGTAACCGGGACCTCCGCGGTTGGAATCATATAATAATCGAGCCCGTTTAACTTAAAAAGATCCTCCTCAAACTTCGGCAGTTGACCGGTATTCGTAATACTTGTTCGATTTACGATAAAAGGCGGTAAAACTTCCGTATAACCATGGCAAAGAGTATGAACATCGATCATAAAATTAATTAAAGCTCTCTCGAGCCTTGCGCCTGCCCCGAAATAGAGCGGAAAGCGAGCACCGGTAATCTTGGATGCCCTGTTAAAATCAAGTATTTTTAGGTTTTCGCCCAGAGTCCAGTGTGCAGCCGGCTCGAAATCAAAATCAGGACGTTTGCCGGCCTTCTTTATAACAGGATTCTCCAGGCTGTTTTTCCCTATGGGGACTGATGAATCAGGTATATTCGGCAGTTCCATAAGTATTTTATTTATTTTTTCTTCACTTGCGGCCAGAGACCTGTCCAGTTCTTTGATCCTGCTCGAAACATCACGCATCTCAACAACAAGGCTATCGGAACTTTGCCCTTTTCTTTTCATATCGGCAACCTGCTGTGAAACCACGTTCCGCTTATGCCTGAGCGCATCAAGTTCAAGGAGAATCGATCTTCGGTCGGCATCGATATTTGTAAAAAATTCAAGGTCAATATTATTACCGCGGTTTACAAGTGCCGCTTGAACGATCGGCAAATTTTGTCTTAGAAACTTGATTTCCAGCATATTATTTCCATTTTGTCGAAATTAATAATCAGTGTCATTAACTCAAGAAAAATCATAAAACATCAAACTTTATCGGGGACACAACACAACGGGTCCCTGCTTCAAACTCTTACAGCGTTTCTTCAGGCGGATCCTAAGAACTTAATGCCCAGGTTTTCAGGCCAAAATAGAGCGGATTAGCAAAGAAATAACAAATTATCATGAAGATGTCATCCGGTCAATGATTATTGCAGCTTCCGTATTAAGCTGAGCAATTAGCTTTTAGCGATTATCAATGTGTGAATCCGTTTTTAAGTTGTTGATCAATTCCAATAATTTTTCTTGCAATCCATATCGCTTGCATTTATTATTTTAATTATTTAAGGGTTCCCAAGGATTTTGGTCGGAGAATTTCCGGATCCTAAAAAGAAAAAGAAGGAAATATCCTATGGCTAAAGTATTCAGGCCAAGCAGACGTGAGTCAACGATTTTATCAAAAATAGAATCCTCAAAAGAGTATGAACGCAGACAGGCGATTAAAGGGGTTAAAGATGTTATTGAACCTCTTTCCAATGCTATTTCCATGAAACTTATTGAAAACAGCCTTGTGGAAACAACCAACAAGAATTCTCTGGAAGAGCAGGTCGAAAAATGCCTTGATAAACTCACCCGTGCTGAAGATTTTGACATTGACTACCAGATCGCACCACTTAGAAGTCTTGTACCTCATCCAAACATTATAAGCCTTTACGTCACGTCGTTCATTATAGAACAGCTTCTAAATCATAAGGATATTATCGATATCTTTGGTTCTGACGAAGATATATATTCCTGTATAAATCATCAAGTACTGAAGTATTTGTCATAACAATGGGATGGTTATTTCATCCCAGGCTGGTAAACGGACCTTTTGATGATCCAGGGCTGTTTATTCCCTTTCAATATGAAAAGCGCGCTTTACTTTTTGATTTGGGTGATATTTACTCACTTTCAGCCAGAGACATTTTAAAGATAACCCATGTTTTTGTTACCCATACTCACATGGACCACTTTGTGGGATTTGACAGGTTGCTTCGTCTTTTCTTAGGTCGTGAGAAGAGCCTTCATTTATATGGACCTGATGGGTTTTTAAAAAATGTTGAAGGAAAGTTAGACGCTTACTCATGGAACCTTACATCTGCTTACAACAATCAATTTGCTTTATTGGTAACAGAAGTACATTCAGATAAACTAATCAAAAAGAGGTATCTGTGCGGAAACAGATTTCAACCAGAAGGATCTGCTGCAGCAGAACCCTTTAGCGGCGTGCTGCTGAAAGAGCCTGCGCTCTCCGTCTCTACGGTCATACTTGATCACAGTATACCCTGTCTTGGTTTTTCCGTAAAGGAACGGTTTCATGTAAATATAAAAAAAGATTCCGTTGAAGCAAACGGGCTTGATATAGGCCCATGGCTTGGAAAATTTAAACAGGCGCTTTTCAATCATAATGATCCTGATTCTCTTTTTGAAGTTCATACAAGTGGGAAAAAAGAAGAAAAAGAGGGTCAAAACAGATTTTTCACATTAGGTGATCTTGCAAACCGTATCGCCAAAATAACTCCAGGACAGAAGGTTGCTTATATAACAGATGTAGTTTACAGCAGATCCAACGCCAAAAAGATTATTGAATTTGCAAAAGATGCAAATTATCTTTTTATAGAAACCGCCTTTCTCGATAAAGATAGAGATATCGCCAAAGCAAAATTTCACCTGACAGCCAGACAGGCCGGTATCATCGGGAATAAAGCACGGGTCAAAAATATCACTCCCTTCCATTTTTCACCAAGGTATTCAAATAAAGAACAGCTTTTATACAATGAGTTAAAAGAAGCATTTGAAAACAGCTTATAACAGGAAGGATTCAGAATCAATGTTAAGTGATCTGGCGGTAAAGAGTGCTCTTTTGCTCTATAATATGGGCTGGAAACTTGCGATTCCAATACTTCAAAAAAACTGCCGCCTTGCAGAGGGATTTAAACAGCGAACACTTCAATACAAAATTCCGCCGGCAGCGGATATCTGGATTCAATCCGCTTCTGCCGGAGAATCCTATCTTGCAGCGGCCCTCCTTAAAAATTTAAAACCTTTCCGCAATATACGAATCTTTTTGACAACCAATACCGCTCAGGGGATGGAGATTCTAAATCATGAAATAGATAATATCACCCAAAATTATGGGAACATAAGCGCATATACAGCCTACTTTCCATTTGACAGCCCTTCAATAATGGATGTTATCATAAAAAATATTCATCCAAAAGTTATGATTCTCCTTGAATCGGAGATCTGGCCGGGACTTATCGCCGCCCTGAAAAAATATGGATGCAAAATACTTGTGATTAATGGCAGGATCACATCCAGAAGCCTGGCCCGTTACCTTATCTGCCCATCAATCTGGCATAAGCTCAAACCAGATAAGATTTTAGCTGTTTCCGAAGATGATGCGAAACGTTTTGCCATATTATTCGGAAAAGAATGTGTTGATATTATGTCGAATATGAAGTTTGACAGAATCGGCACAGCCGGCAGGACATCTGGGAAAAAAAATTCCCTGCATAAAATTTTTCAAGGCAGTTCTCCTATTATCGTACTAGGTTCTGTTCGGCGTGATGAGGAACCGGATGTCAAAAAGATAATTATAGATATCTACCAGCGGTTGCCCGAAGTTGTGATCGCTGTCTTTCCCAGGCATATTCACAGGATAAAATACTGGGAAAAAATATTGCGGAATCTTCCTGTAAATTGGATTTTAAGGTCGAAAATCAAAAACAGCATTCCTTGCAAAACGGTAATTCTTTGGGACACTTTTGGAGAATTATCTTCGGCTTATGGGCTGTCACAAGCAGCATTTGTGGGGGGAAGCCTTGCGCCTCTTGGAGGGCAGAATTTTCTGGAACCGCTTGTTTGCGGGGTCGCACCTGTTATCGGTCCATATTGGGACAATTTTGCCTGGGTGGGAGATAAAATAGTGAAGCAGGGACTTGTAAGAGTGGGTTCTGACTGGACGCAGGTTGCAAACCTTTTGGCAGAAGATGTGAAAAGGCCGTATTCGCACGAAAAAATTCGCATAGCCACAGAAAAATATGTAGAAAATCGTCAAAACGGCACAGACACAGCTTGTAAACTTATCAACGAGTTTCTGAATACTTAACCCGACTTTCGCGGTTTGAGATTACTGACATCATGTATATAAAAGAATATCGGTAAGCTTCAACTATGGCGTTTTTATTTTTCTATAATATCAGACAGATAGCTGCCTTACAGACACTGCGCTTCGGAAGTCGGGTTAGGAACGGGGGCGAAATAAGTTACTTTTTCCAAATCTTAGAAGTATGGGTGTAAAAACGCCCAAGGAAATAATGTGAATAGACTTCCAAAATGTTATGGGATTATCCCTGCACGCTACGGCTCCACACGTTTTCCGGGCAAACCTCTTGCGAATATTCTCGGTAAGCCAATGTTCTGGCATGTTTTTAAGCGGGCAGGCCAATGCCCTGAGCTGTCTCAGGTAATTCTTGCCACAGATGACAGACGGATTTTTTCAGCCGCAGAAAAACTGAATGTCCCGGTTGTCATGACTCAAAAGGACCATCCCAGCGGAACAGACAGGGTCCTGGAGGCAGCCATACAGCTTCGTGTCCATGATGATTCTATTGTGGTAAACATCCAGGGGGATGAACCTGTACTTGAACCGGCCATGATAACTGAACTTATTTTCCCTTTTACTGATCCGGAAGTTCAGATAACTACTCTCGCAAAGAAAATTGATTTCAAAGAAGCTGAAAATCCTGACCAGGTAAAGGTTGTTTTCGGGGAAAACGGAAAAGCTCTTTATTTTTCTCGTTCTATTATACCGTACCCCCACAGCAGAAGCAGAGCCGAATTTTACGGACACATCGGGCTGTATGCCTTTCGCATGAATGCTTTGCAACAATTTGCCGCTTTTAATCCTGGCAGGCTTGAAACAACGGAAAAACTTGAACAGCTCCGCCTGCTTGAAAACGGTATTCCAATTCAAATTGTAACAACCGATCATCAAAGCATAGGCGTTGATCGATCCGAAGATATCGATATTGTCAGTAAAATTCTTGCAAAAAGTTGTTGTTAAGGAGATTGATGTTATGGCTCTATTCCTTGTAAGACATGGCAAAAACCTGTCCAAGGATAAAGACCCTGATCAAGGTCTTTCAGAACAGGGAATCTATGAAATAAATCAGATGGCAACTATTGTCAAAAAATCCGGTATTCATATATCACGTATAGATCATAGTGTAAAAACAAGAGCGTTTCAAACGGCCGGGATATTCGCATCTGCCTTGGAACCCGAAGGTGGGCTGAATGAAATCAGCGGGTTGAATCCCTTAGATGATGTAACAACTCTTGCCGACACCATAAACTGTAAAGAAGATGTTATGCTGGTAGGTCATCTTCCCTTTATGGAAAGACTCGCCGCTTATCTGATTACAGGGACAACAGATAACCGCGTTTTTAAATTTCAAAATAGCGGCATCTTATGTTTGGATAAAGATACAGATAATAGGCCATGGGTGATTAGATGGGCATTGGTGCCGGATATCAAGATCTGAGGCGGGTGATTTTTCTGCTAAGGATCCGTCCGGGAATAAATTGGACAATATAGCGCTCAGATTTAGGTCAGGTTTGATCGGCCTGATTGAACAAAGCCTCAGACACAGCAGTGCTGCGTTAAGGACTTTGTGATTAAAGATCGGCCAAAGATAGCCTGAAGATGAAATGCTGGATGTTCAACTTATTTCCGGACGGCCCCTAAGATATGTGCCTTAGTTCTTGACGCATAAAGATTTTTTGAAATTGAACAAAATTCAGTATTTTTCAAAGGTCCTGGTTCATAGATGTTTCTACTTTGCACCGAATACGCGCTTTAACAAATCGGTCGTCCGCTTGGCTGGATTTTCACGAATGGCGGCTTCTTCTCTGGCTAAGTAGTAAAAAATTCCGTCCATACCTTTTTCGATAACATAGTCCGTCAAATCAGCTTTCACATCCGGTACAAATGGCAATGACCGATATTGACCCAGTACATTTTCATAAGATTGTATCGCCCCGACCTTTGCCAGGCTCTGGCCTACAATAGGACGCATTTTCTTGACAAGGGGTTGTGACATTTTTTTCTGAAAGTACCGTGTAGCCGAATCGTTTGGCCCTGTATAGATAGCCTTTGCATCTTCCAAATTCATCTCCGCAACTGCCTGCAAAAAGAGTTCTTTTGCTTCAGGCGTCGCTGTTTCTGCTGCACGATTAAGCCTTAGTTCAAGATCGTCAAGCAAAGAAGACATGCCCATCTTATCCAGCACGGAATGAACTGTATTTAAACTATCCGGCAGTTGTATATGAACTTTTGGATCCCCATAGAACCCATCTGATTGGCCAAGCTGACTCACAACATTTGTGGTTCCTACACGAAGTGCAGCTTTAAGGCCCGCTGCAATTTCACCTGTCGTCAGATCATTTTGTTTTTGATTTTTTCCAAAGCTCTGAAGCACTTTTTCCCCTCTTTGCCATAAACTGTCTTGCTTTGTTTCCGTCCCTGCAGCACAAGCAAATATTGCGATGGAAAAAGCTGCAATGCACAACTGTTTCCATGCCCGAATTTTAAGGTTTGTTAATTTCATAAAATTTCTCCCATGCATTAAATAAAAATTGCCGTAAGGCAGAAGACTTTGAAGATCGAATAATCACTTACTTTTTTATATGAAAGGATTTTGGTTCGATTTTTTCTTGTGTCCTTCCCTCCTTGTCCAGCAAAAATATCATAAATCCGTTTTTTGCCGCATCGGCTGATAATTCTTCAAATATAATTGCCTGAACTTCATACTTTTTACCGGCTTCACGCGGCAAGTTCATAAAATATTCAGCGGCCTCTTCCTTTTTCATAAACGCCGGTATAAAATCTATGTCTTTTTCTTCATCATGTATACCCACCAGTTTTTCATCCACACCAGGATTCTGGATAACAACAAAAACCCATGAATCTTTATCAATCGATTTGCCCATTTTGTTTTTTCCCCTGTAACCTATGTTTTTTTGTTAATTTAAGACCTCATTGATTCTTCACCCTTCGGACAAGTATGATTTGTGATAAATGAGTCTGTTGATTTAT
>CAZRLQ010000001.1:0-28267 GCA_964600725.1 uncultured Desulfobacterales bacterium | reverse complement strand
CACCTGCCTGCCGCGGGCAGGTCTTCGGCAAACCCGGCGCTTGCAGGATTTAGGTTGTATATTTAGTATATTTTACAACGCAGGGAACCCTCCCTGAAAGATTTAAAAGGCTTGGGGAAAAAGCAATAATTTCCATTGCTGACTCCTGACCATATCATTTTTACTGATCCTTCTGTTTTTGCTTTAAACAGACAAAATCCTCGAAACAGCTTGACTATCTTTTTGGTTTTACGGTTCCGGGTCGAACAAATCTAACCAGAATTATAAAAGCTTTCATTAATGTTGACCGAAACGAGAAATTTTTTTGAAAGGTCAATGCAGAATAAAGTTTTAACTGCAGAAATACATTGCCGTATTTTTAGGATAGCGCTAAGCAGTGTCCGTCCATAAATAGGCTAATTTACTGACGATCAAGGCGCGCTAAAATTTTAACCGAAGGAATACAACCCCCGTATTTTGAGGATTAAAATTTCAGCGCAGCGCAGATATCGGGCAAAATAGTCATTTACGGATGGGCACTAAGTAACGCTTCGTTTAAAATTTGAGCCTGGACCGGTTTTGTGTAGGTAATAACGCATAGGCAGGTGCGTAAATCGGGCGGAAAATGGCTGTTTTGCAATGGTTTCATGAGGTGTGCTATATGTGGAATCTATTGCGTCCTTGTTCCCAAGTAACTGGAGAAAGTTTTGATGAATATAGCTGAACTTAAATATAAGAAGATAAACGAACTAACCAAGATGGCCAAAAATTTCAGGATTGAAGGAGCTGCCGGAATGAGAAAGCAGGAGCTTATGTTTGCACTGCTTCAAGCGCAAATTGAGAAAAACGGCCTGATATTCGGAGAAGGCACACTGGAAATATTGCCGGACGGGTTTGGTTTCTTAAGAGCACCTGATTACAACTATTTGCCTGGGCCGGATGATATTTACGTGTCACCTTCCCAGATACGGCGGTTTAATTTAAGAACAGGGGATACAATATCCGGACAAATTCGGCAGCCAAAAGAAACGGAAAGATATTTTGCCTTGTTAAAAGTTGAGGCTATTAACTATGAAGATCCGGAAACTTCGAGAGACAAAATATTATTTGATAATTTGACACCGCTTTATCCCAAAACCAAGATTGAACTCGAATCCTATCCTGAAAATTATTCCATGCGTATTATGGACCTTATGACACCAATCGGTTTTGGTCAAAGAGGTCTGATCGTTTCAGCCCCGAGGACCGGGAAAACAATGCTTCTGCAGTCTATTGCCAACAGCATTGTTGCAAATCATAAAGATGTTGTTTTATTTGTACTTCTTATTGATGAGAGACCGGAAGAGGTTACCGACATGCAACGTTCTGTCAAAGCTGAAGTTATAAGTTCTACCTTTGATGAACCCGCTGAAAGACATGTTCAGGTAGCTGAAATGGTTCTTGACAAAGCTAAAAGATTGGTAGAACATAAAAAAAATGTCATTATTCTTTTGGATAGCATAACCAGGCTTGCACGTGCTTACAATTCCGTTATTCCTCCAAGTGGAAAAATTCTTTCGGGCGGTGTGGATTCAAATGCTCTTCAGCGGCCAAAACGTTTTTTCGGGGCAGCAAGGAATATAGAAGAGGGAGGAAGCCTTACCATTATTGCAACTGCTTTAATTGATACCGGAAGCCGAATGGACGAAGTAATATTTGAAGAATTCAAGGGCACAGGCAATATGGAAATTCATTTAGACCGAAAGCTTTCCGATAAACGTCTTTTTCCCGCAATAGATATTAATAAATCAGGTACTCGCAAGGAGGAGCTTCTTTTGTCGGCAGATACTTTGAACCGTGTCTGGATTTTACGAAAGCTTTTATCTCAGTTAAATTCAATTGACAGTATTGGATTTTTACTTGATAAAATGCGCGGCACAAAAGATAATAAACAATTTTTAGATTCCATGAATACATAATGAGACTTTGCGGTGCAGGCAGGGAATACGGAAATTTTAACAGCAGAAAAATAAAGAGCGTAAAATATAGTTAGAGGAGATTTAAATAAGACAATGAAGAAAGATATCCATCCAGAATATTTTCAAACAACGATTAAATGTGCATGTGGTAATATTGAAGAAGTCGGTTCAACAAAACAGGATATCCGTGTTGAAATCTGTTCAAAATGTCATCCTTTTTTTACAGGGAAACAGAAGCTCATTGATACTGCCGGTCGAATCGAACGTTTCCGCAGAAAATATGAGAAGTTTCAAAATAAAGACTCATAAGGATAAAGTTAACCAATGTTTGACAAGTTAAAGGGAGTGGAAGAACGTTTTTGTGAGCTGGAAAAGCTTTTGAGCGATCCCAGGATTGTTAGGGACCGTGAAATATACGGGAAATATATGCGGGAGCACTCCGAGATAAACGAGATTGTAGCGGTTTTCAGAAATTATAAGAAAATTCATAAAGAACTTGATGATACCTATGAGCTTTTGAAAGATGATGATCCTGAAATAAAGGAGCTGGCTGACAGCGAAGTCAATATACTTAATCTTGAAAAGGATAAAATTGAAAATGAACTCAGAAAGCTTCTTGTACCAAAAGACCCTAATGATAATAAGAATATAATAATTGAAATACGGGCGGGTACAGGAGGTGAAGAGGCCGCTCTCTTTGTCAGCGATCTTTTTAAGATGTACTGCAGATATGCTGAAAAAATGAAGTGGAAAGTGGAAATTATGAACCATCACCCAACCGGTGTCGGTGGTTTAAAAGAAGTGATTGCCATGTTTTATGGAAAGTCGGCTTACAGCCGTTTTAAGTATGAAAGCGGTACGCACCGTGTTCAGCGTGTTCCGACTACTGAAACACAGGGTAGAATTCATACCTCCGCTGTCACCGTAGCCGTATTACCTGAAGCGGAAGATGTCGAAGTTCATGTCGATCCTAATGAAATTAAGGTCGATGTATATCGTTCAACCGGTCCGGGGGGACAATCTGTAAATACAACCGATTCAGCGGTACGGATTACTCACCTTCCCACAGGTCTTGTTGTTACCTGCCAGGATGAAAAATCCCAGTTGAAAAACAAGAACAAGGCGATGAAGGTTTTACGCGCGCGTTTGCTTGATGCAATGGAAAAAGAGCAGACGGAAAAGAGGTCGGAAGAACGGAAGAATCAGATAGGGAGCGGCGACAGGAGTGAAAGAATCAGAACATATAATTTCCCTCAAATGAGGGTTACCGATCACAGGATAGGGCTTACCCTTTACAAATTGGATAGTATATTGCAAGGAGAGCTTGACGAAATAATTGACGAGCTTGCAACATTTTATCAGAGTCAGGCACTGCAGAATGCTGAATCAGTCAAAGTTGCAGCCGGCAGCTAAAAAATTCCAATGGACCATCTTTAAAATCCTTTCGTGGACAACTTCTTATTTTAAATCTTACAATATAGATAATCCACGGGCTACAGCTGAAATACTTTTGGCACATGCCTTGAAACTGAAGCGGATAGATCTGTATTTACAATACGATCAGCCTCTTTCCGAGAGAGAATTATATCTTTTTAAAAAATTAATAATAAGAAGGATTCGCAGGGAGCCTGTTGCTTACATTGTGGGTAAAAAGGAATTCTGGTCCATGGAACTCAAAGTCACAAAGGATGTTCTTATTCCTCGTCCTGAAACTGAACATCTGGCAGAAGCGGCTCTTTCTCTTCTGCCTGATTTTTCTTCAGCTCCAAAGCGGATATTGGAATTAGGCACAGGATCCGGTGCTGTTATTCTTGCCCTTGCATCACAGCGGCCAAAGCATCTTTTTTTTGCATCCGACTGTTCAATAAACGCGATAAAATTGGCTAAGAAAAATGCAAGACGCCATAATCTTGAGAAGGCGATCTATTTTCTTTCCGGCAGTTGGTTTGCCCCTATAAAAAAAGATATTCATCCTTTTGATATGATCATATCAAACCCCCCATATATTCCCACTCAGACCATAGGCGGACTGCAGGCTGAAATTTATAGATATGAGCCTAAAATAGCATTGGACGGGGGTAGGGACGGACTTGGCTGTATAAGAGATATTATTTACTGTGCACATAATTATCTTGAGAAAGATGGAAGCCTGCTGCTCGAAATCGGTTATGACCAGAAAGAAAATATCCGTGAAATTATTCAAAGCTGTGGTCGTTATTATCAGATAATTTTTACAAAGGATTACAGTGGCCTTGACCGGATTGTTCAGATGAAAAAAGCCGAATGAAAAAGGGATGAAGGAGATTTTACTTTTAGCGGTGATCTGGAGTATGCCGTGGATTTATGAGTCTGTTGATTTATGGAAAAAATAGTTGCGGGCATCTATTTAATTTGATACAAAAAACGGTTTTTATACTAAGGATTCTGTCTTAGAATGAGAAGTTTTCTGCAAGATCAGGGAAGAGGCTGACAGCTGATCGCTTAATTCAGAATTATATTATCTCACACGTCTTTTGACCTGTTTCCTGGTGCTTTTCATTGAAAGCTGGAAGCAGGGTTGAAGGAGGCGGTGGAAAAAACCGATTGGGAGGAAAAAATGGCTTATATCACAATGAGAGAACTTCTTGAAGCGGGAGTTCATTTTGGGCATCAAACAAAACGGTGGAATCCAAAGATGAAACCATATATTTTTGGTGCAAGAAACGGTATTTATATTATTGATCTTCAAAAAACCGTTCGCATGTTCAAAACAGTATACGATTTTGTTCTTGATACCGTATCGAACGGGCAGTCAATTCTTTTTGTAGGTACAAAAAAACAGGCTCGGGACTCAATATATGAAGAGGCGAACCGAAGTGAAATGTTTTACGTTCATAACAGATGGTTAGGCGGGATGCTGACCAATTTTCAGACGATAAGACAGAGTATAGAACGACTTAACCATTTGAACACAATAGAAAATGACGGGTCGATTAATCTTTATATCAAAAAAGAAAGGCTGAAACTTGGAAAGGAACGTATGAAACTCGACAATATACTTGGCGGCATACGTACCATGAAAGATCTTCCCGGAGCTGTTTTTATCGTTGATCCCAAAAATGAAGCAATAGCCGTCAGGGAATGCAGACGTCTTAATATACCGATTGTGGCTATTGTAGACACGAATTGCGATCCCGATGATATTGATTATATTATTCCGGGTAATGATGATGCCATACGCGCAATACGTCTGATTACGTCCAGGATTGCCGATGCCTGTATTGAAGGAAGACGGCGGCTGGCTGAAAAACGTCAGGCGGAAGCGGATAAAGAAGCTGAAGCTGAAGAAGATTTTGTTGGGACAGAGGAGAGTGAAAAGTTGAAACCTGGCGAAAGGAAGATTATTGCAAACGGTTCGGAAGGTCCTGTCGTGGAATTAATCAGGAGAGGAGCCCGCAGTTTTGATTGAAAAGTTTGAAGATTCTGAAAATGAAAACCAGGAGAATTGAAATGGCAGAGATTAATGCAGAAATGGTAAAAGAGCTCCGTGGAAAGACCGGAGGGGGAATAATGGATTGTAAAGAAGCCCTTTCCAGATGTAATGGCGACATGGATAAGGCGGTTGATTTTTTAAGAAAGAAAGGACTGGCAACTGCTGCAAAAAGAGCCGGGAAGACTAGTTCTGAAGGAATTGTAGAGACATATATCCACATGGGCGGAAAGATCGGTGTTTTGGTTGAAGTGGGCTGCGAAACCGATTTTGTTGCAAAAACAGATGACTTCAAGAAATTTGCAAAAAATATTGCGATGCATATTGCTGCTGTCAATCCTTTGGGAATTAATCCTTCAGATATTCCGGAAGAGATTGTTAACAGGGAAAAGGATATTTATCGTGAACAAGCTCGGGAAATGGGAAAACCCGAACAGATGATTGATAAGATAGCCGAGGGAAAGCTGAATAAATTTTTTAAGGATAACTGTCTGATGAATCAGTTGTATGTCCGTGATACCAGTATGACTATTTCTGATTTATTGAATGATATGATTGGAAAGATTGGTGAAAGCATAACTATAAAACGGTTTGCACGATTTCAGATAGGAGAGGGTTAATGTTTTGGAAACTCCCCGATTCAAAAGGATTCTGTTAAAGTTAAGCGGTGAAGCTCTTATGGGGGATCAGGGTTTTGGAATAAGCCCTGATGTTTTACAGTATGTAGCAGATGAGGTCTATTCTATATTTGATCTCGGTATTCAGATCGCTATTGTCGTCGGGGGCGGCAACATATTCAGGGGAGTTGCTGCCGGTTCCTACGGAATGGATAGAGCCTCTGCCGATCAGATGGGAATGTTGGCCACAGTGATTAACAGCCTTGCGCTTCAGGATGTTCTGGAAAAAAAGGGTATTCAGGTGCGACTGCAAACAGCCATAGCGATGCATGAAATAGCAGAGCCTTGCATTATCCGAAAAGCTGTCCGCCATCTTGAGAAAGGCCGGCTGGTAATATTTGCCGCCGGTACGGGAAGTCCCTATTTCACAACTGATACTGCGGCAGTTTTAAGGGCTCAGGAGATTCATGCCGAAGTTATATTAAAAGCGACTAAAGTTAACGGTCTTTACGATTCAGATCCGGTTTTGAATCGCGATGCTGAATTTATAAAAAAAGTGACTTATATGGAGGTTCTTGAAAAACAGCTAAAAGTAATGGATATGACTGCGATTTCACTTGCGATGGATAATCGGCTTCCCCTTGTCGTTTTTAATCTTAAGACAAAAGAAAATATCAAAAAAGTTGTTTGTGGGGAAGAAACCGGTACTATGATAAGTAATTCCTGAATTAAGCGATCAGCCATTAGCGTTTAGCTTTGAAAAATCAAGATATTACGTTAAATAGAAACAACACCCAACGGGTGAGAATTTGTAATGGCAAAACATCTTGTAATCATTAAACTAATAGGGATCATAGCGGATTATTGCGGAGATTCTATTTATCAAACATACACTAATTGAACTTATGCCATCAGGTATTAGCGATTAGCTGTTCATTATGGATTACCACACTAATCCGTGATGAACCACTAATAGTTAGCCGCTAAAGGTTAAGCGCTTAATTCAGGTAATTGAAAGGCAAATACAATGATTGAATCGACATACCAGGAAACCAGGGAAAGGATGGACAAGTCAGTTAATGCTCTTAATTATGAATTAAAGAGGATCCGAACGGGGCGTGCTTCGCAGAATCTTTTAGATGGTATAAAAATTGATTATTACGGCACCTTGACACCCCTTAATCAGACGGCATCTATTTCAATTCCGGAGAGCCGGCTTATTATGATACAGCCATGGGATGTTTCAATAATAAAAGATATTGAAAAAGCAATATTAAAATCCGATCTCGGTCTGACTCCATCAAATGACGGTAAGGTTATACGTATTTCCATCCCTCCTCTGACGGAAGAAAGACGTAAAGAGCTGGTTAAGATTGTAAACAAAACATGTGAAGAATACAAAGTTGCAGTGCGAAATATCAGACGTGACTCAAACGAACTGTTAAAAAATTTAAAAAAAGATGGTGATATTTCGGAAGATGATTTTTTCAAGGCTCAGGCCCGGATACAGAAAATAACCGATGATTATATAAATTCCATGGATAAAATCTATAAAGAAAAAGAGAAAGAAATCCTTGAATTTTAGTGACTTTTCTATAAGGCGCACAGATATCGATACTTCGCTGCTCCCCGTTCATATTGCCATTATTATGGATGGAAATGGCAGGTGGGCGAAAAAACGTTTTTTAAGCCGTATTAAAGGTCATGAAAAGGGAGCCGAAGCAGTCCGCACTGTTGTACGAAACTGCCGTGAAATCGGAATTCCCATACTTACGCTTTTTGCTTTTTCTACTGAGAACTGGCAGCGTCCTAAACATGAAATCACCGCCCTTATGGCTCTCCTTAAAAAATTTCTCAGATCAGAAATCTATGAACTTATGAATAAAAATATCCGCTTCAATGTCATTGGGCAGATAGAAAAACTGCCGGAAGATGTTAAAATATCAGTTAAAGAGACAAAAGATCTGACAAAAAGTAATGATGGCATGCTCTTAAACCTTGCATTAAGCTATGGGGGGCGGGCGGAAATTGTTAAAATGGTTCGAGATATTGCAATAAAAGCCAAAGAAGGAATAATAAATTATGATTCAATAACAGCCGAGCTTGTATCTGAACATCTGTACACCAGGGGGATGCCCGATCCGGATCTGTTAATACGAACCAGCGGAGAGATGCGGATCAGCAATTTTCTTTTGTGGCAGATAGCATATTCGGAAATTTTTATAACGGATACTCTATGGCCGGATTTTGGCGAAGATGAATTTATCAGTATTATAAAAGAGTATCAAAACAGGGAACGTCGATTCGGTAAAGTTTAGGGGCCCGAATTAATAAATTGTTTTCACACGGCCATCCCGGAAGATTTTCAGTTGCACGTCATTTTTTACCCATTATACCACCCTTACCTTAGCCGGTCTATTAAATCTTGACTCCTGTAAATATGGTTATATGCATTTAAAACGATGGATCACATCTATTGTCGCTCTTCCTTTTCTTGTTTTGCTTCTATACAAAGGGGGTTCCTTCCTGTTTGCCGTATTTATCAGTGTCGTCGCTATAATTGCTTTATGGGAATATTTCCGGATACAGTTTGATCACAAAATGCCAGTTAAACTAAAAATCATACCCTTTTTCGGGTTTTTTACCGGAAGCTTTATTGTTTGGGCTGTGTACAGCAATTATTATGAAGTTGTTTTAGGCATTTTAATATTTAACTTTATTATTTCTGCTTTTATCTCTGTTTTTCAGTACAAGCATGATCCTTTTGTATTGGAAATCGTAATAAAACAGATAATAGGCATTTTATATATCCCTCTTTTTCTTTCCTGTCTGGTCATGATAAGGAATGTCGAAAGCGGAGTTGACTGGATATTTTTCTTGTTATGTATTGTTTTTGCAGGTGATGTTGGAGCATATTATACAGGCATCTCTTTGGGACGTCATAAGCTCTGCCCGGCTGTAAGCCCCGGAAAAACCGTTGAAGGGTCTATTGGAGGTTTAGCGGCAAATCTTTTGACAGGCTCATTGTTCAAGTTTTTTTTTCTGCCTTCACTTCCCTGGCTGGAGAGCCTGCTCTTTTTTGTTTTAATAGGGGTCGCAGGGCAGGCTGGTGATCTGTTTGAATCCGAACTTAAACGGACAGCAAAGGTAAAGGATTCTGGAGGAATATTGCCCGGGCACGGCGGAATCCTGGATCGTATAGATGCTCTGCTCTTTGCAGCACCCTTGGCGTATTTTTTCAAGGAATATATACTCGGGCCGTGATTGTTTTTTTGATCGCAGAGTTGTCAAACGGCTGCAACTCCAATTTTTGCTAAAATCTTAGTAACTTAATAAGTTCGGATATCTGTCTGCTTTCCCCTTTGAAAAAGGGGGATTTTTCCATCGCTGCCCGAATTTTTTGAGAAGTTACAAATCTTACGGGTAAAGAAATATCAGGCCATATCAAACTTAGCATGAAACATCTTTCCATACTTGGGTCAACAGGGTCCATCGGTCGCAATGTACTTAAAATAGCAGAAATGTTTCCTGACAGGTTTGCTGTTAAAATTCTTGCGGCAGCAGACAATATTGAGCTGTTGGCCAATCAGATTAACCGGTTTCATCCGGAAATTGCCGTTGTTTTTGACGAAGGGCGAGCATTAGCCTTGAAAAAAATCATTTCCGGAAAGGATTATGTAAAAATACTGTATGGAGAAAAGGGGTATCGAACTGCTGCCATACATGCTTTGGTAAATATGGTGGTCGTTGCTGTGGTCGGCGCTGCAGGTTTGATGCCGACGCTGGCTGCAATAGAGGCAGGCAAAAGTATCGCCCTGGCGAACAAGGAGACACTTGTGATGGCCGGTGAAATTGTCATGCAAAAAGCCTCTGAAAAAGGAGTAAAAATACTTCCCATTGACAGTGAACATAGTGCGATTTTTCAATGTCTTGCAGGCCACCGCAAAGATGACCTGGATAAAATACTCCTTACGGCATCCGGTGGTCCTTTTCGACAAAAGTCCAGGGAAGAATTTGCCGATATAAAACCTGAAGAGGCTTTGAATCATCCCACATGGAAGATGGGCAGAAAAATAAGTATAGATTCGGCAACAATGATGAACAAAGGACTTGAGGTAATAGAAGCAAAATATCTGTTCGATGTTTCCCTGGATATGATAGAAGTCGTCATCCATCCACAAAGCGTGGTTCATTCAATGGTTCGTTATAAAGATGGATCTGTTATCGCGCAACTTGGAATTCCCGATATGAAAGCAGCCATAGCATATTCGTTGGCATATCCTGAACGTCTTCCTTTAAAGCAGCAGATGCCGGACTTTACAGAAATAGGGACATTGTCATTTGAAAAACCAGATTTAGAAAGGTTTCCCTGTCTTGCCCTTGCAATGCGAGCCTGTAAAGCCGGGGGAACGCTTCCTGCGGTTTTGAATGCCGCAAATGAAATAGCTGTCGGTGCATTTTTAAAGAATCGTATCTCATTTATCAGCATACCGGAGGTTATCAAAAACATAATGGATAGGCATTTGGTCGTTGAAAACCCAAACTTGTATGATATTCTGAAAATAGATAACTGGGCAAGAAAGACAGCCATCCGGTTGATCGGTTTAGCAGGATAGTATGCCGGTTATTTAATCGGCTGTGTTATCCATCGGAAAAAATTCAGGCAGATGCGTCGGACTGGATAGACTAAATAGCGTTCTGTGCTGCTTGAACTAAGAATGATGATCTTGACGTACCACGTTTTTAGCAGCGGTACCGATCATGACCGGATAAGCGCGGCATGAACCGTGACTTGAATTTCGCTGGCGCTCAATTCCATTAGACTATACCCAGAAACGGGGACGAAATAACTTAACCAAGTATGCATCACCTGAAGCTGTGATGTATATTGGCACAAAATAGCAGGGGCAGGCCCTTGTGCCTGTCCGATTGATTGCACAATGCTGGGCAGCCACAGGGAGTTGCCTCTACGAGCATCAAAATTTTTTGTATTTTTTGGACATTAAAAAAAATAGCGAAACTTAAGCATAAAGGCCGAACAAAGTTTTATTATGACGACTAATATTTTTGCATTTGTTATTGTTTTGGGCGTACTTATCTTTTTCCATGAACTGGGGCATTTTCTGACTGCCAGAATGTTAGGTGTCGGGGTCCTTAAATTCTCACTTGGATTCGGTCCCAGGCTTTTCGGTAAAAAGATAGGAATTACAGATTATTGTATTTCAGCAGTACCACTTGGCGGGTTTGTCAAAATGGTTGGTGAAGAACCGGATGCGGAAATCGATCCTGCGGATATACCGATTTCTTTTACACACAAGAATGTATTTCAACGAATTTTGATCGTTGCAGCCGGTCCTTTTTTCAACCTTATCCTTGCTCTGATTATATTTTATCTTTTTTTTCAGTTTTCAGGTGTTTTTATATTGAAACCGGTTATTGGAGAGGTTGAAAAAGGAAGCCCGGCTCAAATCGCGGGGCTTAAAAAAGATGATACTATTGCGGCAATTGACGGCATTGAGATTGTAAGCTGGAATGAGATGTCTGAAATTATTTCCTCAAGTAAAGAAAGAAATATTGCATTTTCTGTGGTTCGTGGAGAGTCTCTCCTTGAAATAAAAATTAAACCAAGGATGCAAATAGTAAAAGATATTTTCGGGGAGGATAAAAAACGAAGTCTTATAGGAATTAAGGCATCGGGTGATTATTTCATAAAGGAGCTGAATCCGGTTCAGGCATTTTCAGAAAGCATTATCCAGACATACAGCATCACCAAACTGACTGTTGTAAGTATTGTAAAGATTATACAGGGCACTATTTCTACGAAAACACTTGGCGGGCCGATTATGATTGCAGAGCTTGCGGGGCAACAGGCCAGAGAGGGGGCAGCCAATCTGGCGTTTTTTATTGCTCTGCTCAGCATTAATCTCGCTATTTTAAATATTCTCCCCATACCGGTTTTAGACGGCGGTCATATACTCTTCTTTTTCATAGAGGCCGTGACAAGACGACCTATTAATACAAAGGTGCGTGAGATAGCCCAGCAGGCTGGAATATTTTTACTGATATTGCTTATGATAGTCGTATTTTATAATGATATTACCCGTCTGTTTTTCAATCAATCAAACTAAGAAATGGGGACGAAATAACTTCGCCAACCATAAAATGCCCAAAAAATACAAAAATTTTTGATCTGCGCGGCTGTTCCGCAACTTCTCAAAAAGTTCAGGCACATTATGTGCTTTCCCCTTTGAAAAAGGGGGACTGGGGGGATTTTCCTATCATTATCCTAATTTTTGAGAAATTACGCTGCTCCAAGGCAAGGATTATAAATTATTATGCCTTCTCGGCTTGAAATAATGTTAAAACCATCTCTTCCTGATGCCAGAGGTGAAGGAATTCGTCAAAAAAGCAATAATTATTTTGGCTTGAGACTTAAACAGGTTCGCATTATAGACGTCGTAACCATTGATGCGGATCTGTCTGCCAATCAGCTTAAAACTATTCAAACCGAAATATTTACAAATCCTGTAACACAGGTCTCTTCTTTTAAACCTCTTTCCGTAGATTTTGACTGGATCATATGGGTCGGTTTCAGGCCCGGTGTAAGAGATAATCCAGGCAGTACGGCTGCTGAAGCAATTGAAGATGTTCTGGGCATAAAGCTCGCCAGGGATGAGGCGGTCTATACATCTAAACGTTTCTGTATAACAGGCGCCGGCCTTACATATGAAAATATGGATAAAATTGCCGGTGAACTTTTAGCAAACAGTATAATCCAGCAGTGGAAAATTTTTTCAAGGGACAAGTGGAATAGTGATGCAGGAATCGGTTTTATAATTCCAAAAGTTAAACTCAATCATAAGCCGGCTGCAATCAGAATCCCTGTGGATAGTGATGAATCTCTTCAAAAGATCAGTATCGAACGTAACCTGGCCCTTAATCCAAACGATATCCCTATTATCAGGGCTTATTTCGTAAATAAAGAAGTAAAGTCGGCCCGCGCTTCTTTTGGTCTTTCAGATCCGACCGATATTGAACTTGAATATATTTCCCAGGCCAGAAGCGATCATTGTAATCATAATACTTTCCGCGGGTTGTTTCGTTACTCTGATCCCTCATCGGGTCAGAAGACGGTTTTGGACAATCTTTTTAAAACCTGCATTGAGACGCCTACATTGGCTTTAAAAGAGAAAAAGACGTGGGTTGTTTCGGTACTGTGGGATAATGCAGGTGTTGGGCGTTTTGATCAGGATCATTATTATGTCATTACTGGTGAAACACATAATTCGCCATCCAATATCGAAGCTTACGGCGGTGCTATTACCGGCATTGTCGGGGTCTATCGTGATCCAATGGGTACTGGAAAAGGATCGAAACTTGTGATGGGAGGTTATGGGTTTTGTGTAGGAATGCGGGATTATTCCGGAAATCTTAAGCCGCATCTTCATCCGAGGCGTCTTCTGGACGGTTTAATTGAAGGAATAAGAGACGGGGGCAACAAGAGTGGAATTCCCACAACATTCGGCCAGGTTCTTTTTCATCATGATTACATGGGCAAATGTCTGGTTTTTGTTACGGCTGTCGGAATGATGCCTTCTGATGTAGGTGGAAAACCAGCAGAGAAAAAAACAACATCTCCTGGAGATCTGGCTGTCATGTGCGGCGGCAGGGTCGGCAAAGACGGAATTCATGGTGTGACAGCCTCGTCAGAGATTTTTTCCGAGTACACACCGGCTGGCCATGTTCAAATAGGTGATCCATACACACAGAAAAAGATGCATGATTTTCTCCTGGAAGCACGTGATGAAGGACTGATAGCATTTATTACAGATAACGGAGGTGGAGGACTTTCATCATCGATCGGTGAATCCGCACGCTTTTCCAATGGATGTGAAATCGATCTTGAAAAGGTTCCTTTAAAATATACCGGTCTTGACCAGTGGGAGATATGGATTTCCGAATCACAGGAACGCATGACGGTGGCTGTCAAGCCTGAAAATATAGACCGTTTTCTTGAGCTATCAAACAGGCACGCTGTTGAAAGCACAATTATCGGCAGATATACGGATTCGGGCAGGCTTCACATAAAATACAACGGCAGAAGCTGTGCTTATATTGATATGGATTTTCTGACTTCCGGTTTCCCCCAGTGGGAATTTGACGCCTTATGGATGCCTCCGGATAAGCGGGGGTTGTTTGAACCGGTATTAAAAGAGCCGATTGATTATGAAGGCTTATTAAAAGATCTCTTATCACGGCCAAACATATGCTCCAAAGAATGGATAACCAGGCAGTTTGACCATGAAGTTCAGGGCACAAGCGTAATTAAACCCCTTCTGGGCGCAGAACATGACGTTAACAGCGATGCTGCAGTGATAATGCCCGTACTTGGGTCGGAAAGGGGGCTTGCCTTTGCCCAGTCACTGCTGCCCGCTTATTCGGAAATAGATACCTACCATATGACCGGTTGTACCATTGATGAGGCTGTTCGCAGAGTTATTGCCGTTGGAGCTGATCTTTACCATATAGGGGGTATAGACAATTTCTGCTGGCCGAATATTCAATATGACAGAAGAGATAATCCAGACGGTAAATATAAGGCAGCACAGCTTGTACGTTCATGTCTGGCATTAAAGGATATCTGTATGGCGTATGAAATACCGCTTCTTTCCGGAAAGGACAGCATGTATGTTGATGGTCATCTTTCAGGACAATACGGCGAAACCCATAAGGTTTCAGCTCCCTGCACCATTCAGTTTTCCACTATATCTGTCGTAAAAGATATAAAAAAAGCGGTTACGATGGACAGCAAAATACAGGGTGATCTGGTTTATATCCTCGGCACCACCAGAAATGAGTTAGGCGGATCTGAATATTACGAACATTTTGGATATGTCGGTCTTAATGTTCCAAAGGTATTTCCTGACAGGTTTAAATCCTTATATAAAGCTCTCTGCCTGGCCATTGAACAGGAGATTGTAGCTTCAGCTCACGGCATTTATCGCGGAGGCCTGGGAGTCCACCTTGCAATGGTTGCCATGGGCGGCGGCCTTGGGATGAAAGTCGATCTTGGTCTGGTTCCAGGGGAAGGTACGGACCGCAATGACCATATTCTATTTTCAGAATCAGCCGGGCGCTTTATCGTCACAATCGACCCAAAAAACAGAGATAAATTTGAAAATATTTTTAAAGAGAATGCCTGCAAATGCATTGGAACTGTTACGGAAAATTCTGATCTGGTTATTATCGGAACTGAAAACAGAACCATTTTTTCTGTTCCTGTTCAGGAGCTGAAAGATGCATGGAAATATCCCTGCAGAAAAGATTCTTGAAAGTTATCCGAACTTTTTGAACAAATCCCTTTTTTTAGACAAAGGAGAAAAATTATGAGGATTTTTAAGTGTCTTTCGTTTTTATTGATTTTTTTTTCATTTATTGTTGCGGGTTGTCATACCGCTCAACCTAAAAAGGATCAAACAAAGCAAAATACTCTGAGTGAAAGTGAAAGGGTATTGCCTGAATCTGAATTTGTAATGGGAAAAACAAAAAAAGAAGAAGTTATTGCAAAATGGGGAAAGCCAAACGGGGTATCAATTAATGAAAAAGGAGAAGAAATCTTAACCTTTAACCGGAGTCATATCACAGGGAAAGCTTTTATTCCGTTTTATTATGGAAGAGATAGTTATAGACGTGTAATCAAAACCGCCAAGTTTAATAAAAAAGGGGTTCTCATCGGGATCACCAGAACAAATGAGCATTATTAGAATTTTGAAATCATCCTAAGCCCGGCTTTTGCTGTATGGGGAAAAATCCCGTTTTCAGGGAGAATTGCTCATTAAAATAGATTGCCTCCCTTATTTACAATTAAAACATATTCTGAATATCATTGAATAAAATTTTATTATTGATAATGTGGCAGGAATATACTTTGTGTATTTTGAGCCTGTCGCAGAAATTGGGCAAAAGGGGGCTGATATGAAAAAGATCCTTGTACTGTATGAAAAGAGATCTATCAGAAATCTTTATATAGACGAGTTCACCGGTGAGGGATACAAGGTTGTTGCAAGCGACGATTGTTTTACTATCAAGGAGTTGATAGTAAAATACAGACCGGATATTATCGTGATGGATATTGGGTTGTCAAAGAATCAGGGCCCTGATTTTTTTGAAATTGTCGAAGATGCTTGCTGTGGTATCCCGGTAATTTTGTGTACAGACTTTCTTAGCTTTAAATATGACACACAATATGCAGGCAGTTATTATAGCATTGTGAGAAATATCGACATAAGGGAACTAAAACATAAGATCGAACAGGCTCTTAAAGCATATGATCGGTTTCCTTCTGAAACAATGAATGAAAATATGCCGAAATTAAAGACAAAAAGAGTTAAAAGAGAAGATACCGACATGGTCGTTGCTTGAAGGTTCGGTATAAACCAATACACCATCCTTAACTATGTTTAACAAAATGAAGCAGTTATGCTTTTTAAAGAAAATTCTCAATGGATACTTCAGGCCGGCTTAAGCAGGATCCTCCTCCCGGAACATATATTCTTAGATTTGTGGGTGACAGCGAAACGTTTATTCTATCGCTTTCCTATAAGGAGAAGGGAAGTGCCTGGCTTCGCACCAATATCGGACGGGCCAAAATTTCCCGCGCAGAAATAATAAAAAATGTTCTTTACAATGAACCGCCTCTTGGGCTGGACTGGTTTGACATTCCAATGGAGCCGGCTGATGATTTTAATTTTAAAGTTATCCTTCCTCTTTGTGAAGTCGGCCATTTTGAAGCCAAGGCTTTCTTTTTAAAAAAAGGAGAGGACAAGCCGAAATGGCCAGAAGGTCCAAATATCGTTATTAACGTGGAACCGGCCGAGAGCTGTTGTGCAAATATTATTTACAATGCCTTTGTGCGGCAGTTTGGTCCGAACAAAAGCGGTGAGAAATACGCTCTGATGAAAAAGTCCTGGATAAAAGAATTAGATCAAGAGGATTATGCGGTAATCCCGCCTTCCGGAACTTTTCGTGATCTCATTAAAGAGCTTGATTTTATTATTGGAGAATTAGGCTGCACCATTATTCAACTGCTTCCCGTTAATCCCACACCGACCACTTTTGCCCGAATGGGACGTTTTGGAAGTCCCTTCGCCGCCCTCAGTTTTACCGCTGTCGATCCTGCCCAGGCGGAATTTGACCCAAAAGCGACGCCGCTTGAACAGTTTATAGAATTGGTAGATGCTATTCATGCGCGGGGTGCAAAAGTAATCATAGATATTGCCGTCAATCATACCGGCTGGGGCGCCAGGCTCCATGAAACCCATCCTGAATGGCTGATAAGAAATCCGGACGGACGTATTGAGGTTCCAGGCGCATGGGGAGTTCGCTGGGAAGATCTGACGAGTCTTGATTATTCATGTAAGGATTTGTGGGTATATATTGCAGGTGTTTTTCAGACATGGTGCCGCCGCGGTGTAGACGGATTCCGATGTGATGCGGGATATATGGTTCCTGTTCCTGCATGGAGATATATTATTGCCGAGGTTAGGGAAAAGTACCCTGATACCATCTTTTTTCTTGAAGGACTCGGAGGAAAACTTTCTGTAACCAGGGATCTCTTGAACAGAGCCGGTTTTAACTGGGCATATTCTGAATTGTTTCAAAATTATGACCGTCGTCAAATTGAAAAGTACCTTCCAGGTACCGATCATTTTTCTAAAAGTATCGGGCTTATGGTTCATTTTGCAGAAACCCACGACAATAACCGGCTGGCTTCTCGTTCCAATCTTTATGCAGGTATGCGAACCGCTCTTTGCGCTTTATCTTCTCAAAGCGGGGCATTTGGTTTTGCCAATGGAGTAGAATGGTTTGCCACAGAAAAAATAGATGTCCATGACTCCCCATCACTTAACTGGGGAGCTGCGTGCAATCAGGTGTCTTTCATCCGCCGGCTGAACAGCATACTAAAGTTTCATCCTGTTTTTTATGATGAAACAGATCTGAAAATGATACAGACGAATCAGGGTAATTACATTGCTCTGCTGCGTCACCATCTTCCTTCCGGCAAAAAACTTTTGATCCTGGTAAATCTTGATGATTTCAATCAGACCCTTGGGTCATGGGATCCGCATTTAATAGACGGGCATCTTTTTATAGACCTTCTTTCCAATGCAAAGATCACGGTTGATAAATTTAAGGGACAAAACAGCCTTTTGTTGTCTCCCGGCCAGGTTCTTTGTATTTCCACTGATAGAGACGATCTGAAACTTTTCAGTTATGCTGAAAATAAAAGATTCGGCTTGCCCGAGTATGCGGAAAGAAAGCGTTTGCGCGCCAAGGCCATGGAAGTGCTCTGCTTTTACAGAGGAGTTTGTGATCTGGGACAATTTGACCTGGATCAAGCTGCGAAGCTTTTATCGGAAGATCCGGTCGATTATTGCCGCAGCCTTAATCACTTCAGCATGGAGTCCAGAGCCGTTACATGGAGATGGCCCCGTGATGAGAAGCGGGAGACAATGGTGCCGCCCGGACATTTCCTGTTTGTTTGCTGCGACAATCCATTTCATGCCAGGATTGAGAAAAAGAGACAGGTCATCGCTTGTGAAAGAAGCCTGCTTAAGGCAGATGGAAAATTTTTTACTCTTTTTTCACCCTTGCCGCCATCTGCAATGGATCGTTCTTGCAGTTTGAAACTGACGGTCTATACTTCGGAAAAAGGCAGACATATTGAGGCACCTCTTCTTTTTTTGTCCAATGCAAAAGATGTCAAGGTAAAAAGGATTTTCAGCCGGACGGATTTGATGCAAAATCCACTTGTTATTCTGGATACAAACGGCCGCGGGGGAATGCTTCGCGCCCAAAGTTTCTGGGGGGAACTCAAGAGCCGTTACGATGCGCTCCTTGCCGCAAACCTCAGCCAAACATATCCGGAAGACCGCTGGATCATGTTTGCCAGGTGCCGGGGCTGGGTTGTGTTTCAAGGATATTCGCAGGAAATATCTTTTGATTGTTTGAATAAGTTCAGCTTTGATTACAATCTTGCGTCATCCTGGCGATTTCATATCCCTGTCGGCCAGGGAGAACATATTGTCCTTACCGTAAAAGTTCAGATGTTAGATGGAGAAAACGCCGTAAAGATACTTTTTTTCCGGCATCCGGCCAAAGAGAAAACAAAAAAGTTAGATGATTCAAAAGATGTAAAGCTTATCCTTCGGCCCGACATTGAAGATCGAAATTTTCACCAGACCACCAAAGCATATCTTGGGGCGGAAAATATTTTTCCATCGTTGATAGCAATGGATAGAAAAGGTTTCTCCTTTACGCCTCACCAGGATCGCGAACTTCATATTAAGATTGATAAGGGGGATTTTGTACTGGAACCGGAATGGCACTATATGGTATATAGACCTGTGGAGTCGGATCGTGGTCTTGATCCGGATTCTGACCTGTTTAGTCCCGGTTATTTTTATTCTATGCTGAAAGGGGGAGAATCCGAAGAGGTTTTGGCCTCTATCTCAGGCTTGAAAGATCAGGCATCTTTATCGCCAGCGGCTTTACCACAGGAAACCAGGCCTTTTGCAATTGACGGCGGATCCGGGTTGAAAATGGATGAAGCCCTATGCAGGGCGCTCGATCGGTTTATTGTAAAACGAGGCGAATTAAAGAGCGTAATCGCAGGATATCCATGGTTTCTTGACTGGGGGCGTGATTCATTGATTTTTGTCCGTGGATTGGTTGCTGCGGGAAAAATAAAAGACTCCATGGAAATTTTACAGCAGTTTGGGAGATTTGAAAAAAATGGAACAATACCTAATATGATCTGCGGCAAAGATGCCGCAAACAGGGATACTTCCGATGCTCCTCTCTGGTTTTGTACAGCCTGCTCTGATTTGATTCAGGCTGCTGGAAATGAAAATTTTTTAGATTCAAAATGTGGTACCCGCAGCATACGTGAAATTATTTTTTCTATCGGCAAATTCATGATTGAGGGAACGCCCAACGGCATAAGGATGGATCCTCAGTCAGGTCTGATTTTCAGCCCGGCTCATTTTACCTGGATGGACACCAATTATCCTGCATGTACGCCCAGGGAAGGCTACCCGATCGAAATTCAGGCCCTCTGGTTTGCTGCATTAGCTCTTTTGAACAGGATAGACCCGCTTGGAAAAGAGGGGGGCTGGAAAGAGATCTACAAGCAGGTTCAAGCCTCTATTTTAGATCTCTTTATTTTAAGAAAAGAGGGTTATCTGGCCGACTGTCTCTCTGCTTCTTCAGGGGTGCCTGCCGGGCAGGCTGAGCAGGATGATGCCTTAAGACCGAACCAGCTCTTTGCCGTTACTATGGGAGCTGTCCGCGACACAGCAGTCTGCCGGAATATTGTTACTGCCTGTGAAGAATTGCTGGTGCCTGGAGCCATTCGGAGTCTGGCCGACAGACCTGTTCGCCGTCCCCTTGAAATCGCTTATCATGATAAGATTCTTGTCGATCCGAACCGGCCTTATCAGGGAAGATATAAAGGGGATGAGGATACAGAGCGTAAACCAGCCTATCACAATGGTACTGCATGGACATGGCTTTTTCCAGCCTTTTGCGAGGCATGGGTCAAGGTTTATGGAGAGGGAGGAAAAGATACAGCTTTGTCATGGCTTGGGAGCAGCCGGCGGCTTTTATCTCAGGGGTGCGCCGGTCAGATTCCTGAAATACTGGATGGAGATTTTCCACACATTCAGCGGGGATGTGATGCACAAGCCTGGGGGATAAGCGAACTGCTGAGGGTATGGAAGCAGGTCTTTTCTATCTGAACAGGAATTACGAATTACAAATTGGATAGCCCTTTGTTTGTTTATTCAGTATTGAAAACATGGCCATCTGGGCAAGGTCAGAGATAGATGGCTCTGCCGTGGATTTTTTCTCTAAAAAAACGAACGCTCAACATTGAACATCCAACGTTGAATATGGTACGCCTTCGGCGTTTCGATTTAATTAAAAAAGAAAGAGCGAAGCGACATTCACATTCGATGTTGACGTTCATCTTTAAGAACAACCCCGTATGGCGTAAATGAGTCTGTTGATTTATGGCCTTTTCGCCCGACCTCTGTGTTATGCGAAAAAAATAATCCTTATGAATATCAACTATATGCCTCCGGTTATTTTTTTTCGCATGCCTTGATCTCGAACGAAAATTCTCATAAATGCAACTCGTGAATGTTTACAAAAAAGACAGGCCATGTGTTCCGCACTCCGTCTATCCGGAGACTGGCCGGTCATAGGCGGCTTTAAGCCGGCAGGTTCTTTTTTGCATTCGGAGCTGCAGGGCGGTGCTCACGGATTCAGGGTTTCTAAAAAGAGTCGAGGATATTATGAGTATTAAAAAAAGATATCTTAAGACCAGACCTGTTTGCAAGGTTACTTTCAGACTTCCAAAGGCGGCGGCTGAATCCGCCAGAAAAGTTCATATTGCTGGTGAATTCAACAACTGGGATACCTGTGCAACTCCCATGAAAGAACTAAAGGATGGAACATTTACAGTTACAATCGATCTTGAAGCAAACAGGGAATATCAGTTTCGTTATTTCATAGATGAAACATTCTGGGAAAATGACTGGGATGCCGATAAATATCTGCCCAGCATTTACGGCAGTTGTGAAAATTCAGTTGTGATTGTTTGAACCATTGAAGGATGGCCGAGAAAATGAATCGATTGCAGATATTTCAGGTATTTCCGAATATTCCGGAGCCTCTCTCCTTTCTTGAAGTTTTATCCAGAAATCTCTGGTGGAGCTGGCAGGTTGATGCTACGGAACTTTTCCGCCGCATTGATCCCAGAATTTGGGATGATTGCGGACGAAATCCCATTGTTTTTTTGGCAAGAATTCCTCAAAGCCGTCTTGAAGCGCTGGCAAGAGACAACGGGTTTTTGTCTGATCAAGAGCGGATTAAAGAACGTTTTATAGAGCTTGTCTGTACACCGGCTGAACAGTCTTATCCTCTATATGGACAACAGGGCGGTGTTGCCTATTTCTCCATGGAGTTCGGGGTCCATGAGTGCCTTCCTCTGTTTGCCGGAGGGCTTGGCATATTAGCCGGTGATCATCTAAAAGCCGCTTCCGACCTGGCGATTCCTTTGACCGGAGTCGGGCTTTTCTACTGGAAAGGCTATTTTCACCAGTTTCTTGACTCTGATGGATGGCAGCAGGAGGAGAATCCGGAGATTGATCTTTACAACCTTCCTGTGGAAAGAGCTAAGGATTCCTCGGGAAGGGATGTCTCTGTTTCTGTTGAAGGAATAGATGGTGAAATTCATGCTAATGTTTTGAAAATTATGGTCGGCCGTACTTCTCTTTACCTGCTGGATACAAATCTGCGGGAGAATCCGCCTGAAGTCAGGGAGATTACTTCCAGACTGTATGCGGGTGATCCCAAAATACGTCTTTCACAGGAACTGCTTTTGGGGATTGGCGGAATGCGTGCTCTTGCCGCTCTGGAGATTACACCTTCGGTATGCCATATAAATGAAGGTCATGCTGCCTTTGCCGCATTGGAAAAGCTTGTTCAGACCATTTCGGATTATAATGTTGATCTTGAAACAGCCTTGGAGATTGCTCCGCGAACGACTGTTTTTACAACTCATACACCTGTAGCCGCTGGTCATGATGAATATCCGGCTGATCTTATCCGGCCGTTTTTAAGAAGGCTGGAGAAGAAGGTCGGTGCCAAGGAAGATGAGATTTTGTCGTGGGGACAACCGGCTGGTTCGGACAGGGGTGGAAAGTTTTCCATGTTTGTTTTTGGACTGAGAATGGCTCAGCACTGCAACGGGGTCAGTAAACTGCACGGAAAAGTGGCAAGGCGGATGTGGTCTAGCATTTGGCCTGATCGTCCGGAAGAAGAGATTCCTATTTCCCATATTACCAACGGGATACATATTCCCACCTGGGTTTCTGACGAGATTTCAATGCTTTTTGAGCGTTATCTCGGTCCCGAGTGGAATCTTCATCCATGGAACCCGGATTCGATCAAAAGGATTGACGATATTTACGACGAAGAGCTTTGGCGTGCCCATGAGATGAGCCGTTCCCGTCTTGTAAATGTCTGTCGAAGGGTGATGATGAGCCAGTACAGCCGTCGTAATGCGCCTAAAACAATGATGGAGGAAGCTGAATCCGTACTGGACCAGGATGTATTGACTATCGGTTTTGCCCGCCGCTTTACCGCGTACAAGCGGGCTTATCTTTTGCTGATGGATCAGGATCGTCTGGAATCAATCATCTCTTCTCAAAAATATCCTGTCCAGTTTATATTTGCCGGAAAGGCTCATCCCAAAGATAATGAAGGAAAGGAGCTGATTAAGCGGCTGATTACCTTTGTCCGCAAGCCACAGGCGCGCCACCGGATTATTTTTCTTGAAGATTATGAAATACATCTTGCTCAGTCTCTTGTAAGGGGAGTCGATGTGTGGCTCAATACCCCGAGACGACCCTTTGAGGCGTGTGGAACTTCCGGTATGAAAGCGGCTGTAAATGGCGTGCTGAATGTAAGCATCCCTGATGGATGGTGGTATGAGGCGTATTCCGGAAAAAACGGATGGCAGATCGGAAAGGGGGATGAGTTTGCTGACCCAGGACTTCAGGATGCTGCTGATAGTCAGGCTCTGTATAATATTTTGGAAAATGAAGTAATACCTTGCTTTTATGATAGAAAAAATGGCGGTTTACCGGATCAGTGGCTGAAAATGATGAAGGAATCAATGAAAACGGTAATGCTGAATTTTTGCAGTCATGAGATGACCAGTGAATATGTAAAACAGTTTTATCTTCCAGCGGCAAAACAGTCAAAGATCCTGCTTGAAAATAATGCCGAAAGAGCAAAGAGTCTGAGTTTGCAGCACAAGCGGCTTCGCTCTCTCTGGAACAATATTCGGATAGAGACTCCGGCAAGGGATAAGACCGGTCCGTTTCGTGTGGGGGAAAGCTTTGCCGTTACGTCACTTGTTCATTTAGGAGATTTACTGCCGGATGATGTGGATGTAGAACTTTACCACGGCCATCTGAAATTCACGGAAACCATGGATAGCAGCAATCTAATAACGATGAATGTAAAGGAAGATCGAGGAGATGGCAAATATCTTTATGGCTGCTCACTGACCTGCCGCGGTTCTGGCCGTTACGGTTTAACCGCCAGAGTGACACCCAAGGGTGACGAATGGATAAAAAATACTCCCGGACTTATCACATGGGCTTAGGGTTCGTTTGAAAACTTTCAGTTTTGCTTTCGGTCTGACTTCCAAAGTGTAAACCGATAAATGAAGGACGTCGCACGAACCACCATGCCATGATGGGCACTACAAAGCATAAAAATGAGGCAGCGCTTTTCGCCTGGTTCCCATGCTTTTTGCATGGGAACCCATATGGTATGCATTCCCGCGCTGGAGCTCGGGAACGAGAAATAAAAACATACCATGATTCATATAAAAACATACCATGACAAAACCATCAACGAACCCCCGTGTTCTTATTGTAACACCGGAAGTTACTTATCTTCCCAACGGTATGGGAAACATTGCCAACTACCTGAGCGCCAAGGCTGGTGGACTTGCCGATGTATCGGCCTCTTTGATAAGCTCTCTTTTCAAAGAAGGCGCAGATGTTCATGTGGCTATTCCAGACTATCGGGGTATATTTAATACCAGGCTGCCGCGCGTTTTAGAAAAGGAACGAAGGACTATCTGGAGCAAGATGCCGGATGACAGAATACATCTTGCTGAAGACAGGGCTTTCTTTTATCTGGATCATGTTTACTCAAATTATAGCTGGGAAAATATAAATATTGCCATTGCTTTTCAAAGAGAGGTGATTAACAATATTATTCCTGCTGTCAGACCGGATCTTATCCATTGCAATGACTGGATGACAGGTCTTATTCCGGCCATGTCGAGAGAAATGGGGATTCCATGTCTTTTTACGATCCATAACATTCATACCATGAAGGTTCTTCTTTCCCATATCGAAGACAGAGGCATAGATGCTGCATATTTCTGGCATCATCTCTATTATGAAAATGCAGCTTATGAGTATGAAAGTGCCCGTGAGTATAATCCGGTAGATCTTCTGGCAAGCGGAGTTTTTGCCGCCCATTTTGTCAATACGGTGAGCCCGACTTTTCTTATGGAAGTTGTCCAGGGACGTCACGATTTTGTGCAGCGGCCCTTGAGACAGGAAATAATCAATAAATGGAATGCCGGATGTATTGCGGGAATTTTAAATGCACCTGAGCCTTCTTTTAATCCAGCCACAGATATCGCCCTGGCTTGCAGGTACAATTCGGAAAGCCATGTCCGGGGCAAGCTGGAAAACAAAAAATCTCTTCAGAAGAGGCTTGGACTGATTCAGGACAGCCTTGCTCCGCTCTTTTTCTGGCCTTCCAGACTGGATACGATTCAAAAGGGATCCCGTCTGTTGGCGGAAATTCTCTATCTGGCTGTATCAAAGTACTGGAAGCAGAATCTGGAGGTGGTCTTTGTTGCTAATGGTGAATTCCAGGAACATTTTAAAAGAATAGTAAATTTTCACCAACTAAGCGACAGGGTAGCCATCTGTGATTTTGATGAGAATCTGGCGCGTCAGGCCTATGCTGCATCCGATTTTGTATTGATGCCTTCCCTCTTTGAACCATGCGGTCTTCCACAGATGGTAGGCTGCATTTATGGGTCGCTTCCCGTGGCCCATGATACCGGGGGAATTCATGATACGATTGTTAATATGGATATCGAAAATGACTCTGGAAACGGTTTTCTATTTGAAACCTTTGATTCCCAGGGTCTGTTTTGGGCTATTGACCAGTCTATAAATTTTTATAATCTTCCTGCAGAATTAAAGAACCGTCAAATCGAGCGGGTCATGAACCAGAGCCTTGCAACCTTTAATCATTTTGTCACAGCACGAAAGTATATCGATCTTTACGAAAAGATGCTGCGGCGACCCCTTATTACCTGATTATGAGTGACAGGCCGTCAACATATTTTGACATATCCTCCCAAAACAGTTCCGTTGATCCGGTTCAATATCTTCTGGAATGCGATCTTTTTTTGCGCCCTTATGAAAAAGCGCTGAAAAGCAGGAAATCTCGCATCCGGGAAATGGAAAGCAGACTGACTCAAGGGAGAATGAGTTTGACTGAATTTGCCTCAGGCCATGAGTATTTTGGTTTGCATTTCCATGATAATCAATGGATTTTTCGAGAATGGGCTCCGAATGCTGCGGCAATTTATCTGGTGGGAGATTTAACCGGTTGGCTGGAAAGAGAAGAATTTGCCTTAAGCCGTATAAATAATGAAGGAATATGGGAGATCCGTCTGCCTGCCGAGAGCTTAAAGCATAAAGATCTGTACCGACTCAGCATCCATTGGCCGGGCGGAAAGGGTGACCGTATACCGGCATATGCAAGGCGTGTGGTTCAAGATCCTGTAAGTCTGATATTTAATGCCCAAATCTGGCGGCCTTTGATTCCCTATCAATGGCGACATGATGCTTTTATCCGTCCATCAGGCCCCCTCTTCATATATGAAGTCCACGTAGGTATGGCGCAGAAAGAGGGAAGAGTCGGCTCTTATCGTGAATTTACCGAAAATATAATCCCCAGGATTGCTGCAGCCGGTTACAATGCGCTTCAACTGATGGCGATTCCAGAGCATCCTTACTATGGATCCTTTGGCTATCATGTATCTAATTTTTTTGCCGCATCATCCCGCTTCGGAACACCTGAGGAACTGAAAGAGCTTATAGACACTGCCCATGGAGCCGGGCTTATGGTCATTATGGATATTGTTCATTCCCATGCAGTAAGAAATGAAGTGGAAGGTTTAAGCCGTTTCGACGGCACACTGCACCAATATTTCCATGAAGGAGAGCGGGGTTTTCATACAGCCTGGGACTCACGCTGTTTTGATTACGGCAAATACCAGGTTCTTCATTTTCTTCTTTCAAACTGCCGTTTCTGGCTTGATGCATACCATATTGACGGGTTCCGTTTTGACGGGGTCACCAGCATGCTTTATCATCACCATGGTCTTGAAAAGGCTTTTACTTCGTATGACGATTATTTTGGAGGCGATGTGGATGAAGATGCGATTACATATCTGGCTCTTGCAAATAAGGTTATCCACGAGTTGCGGCCTGATGCCGTTACCATTGCAGAGGATATAAGCGGCATGCCGGGTCTGGCCGTTCCCCTCTCCAGGGGTGGAGTCGGTTTTGATTACCGGTTTGCAATGGGAATTTCCGATTACTGGATCCGTTTAATTAAGGAAATGACCGACGAAAGCTGGCCCATGGGAAACTTGTGGTTTGAACTGACCAACAGGAGAACAGAGGAAAAGAGCATCAGTTATGCTGAATCGCACGATCAAGCCCTTGTCGGAGATCAGTCTTTATTTTTCCGTCTTGCCGGTGCAGCAATTTACGGCCATATGAAGTGCACTGATGATAATATCATCATTGACAGAGCAATGGCTCTGCACAAGATGATCCGGTTTATTACACTTACAACAGCGGATAGCGGTTACCTGAACTTTATGGGTAATGAATTCGGACATCCGGACTGGATCGATTTTCCCAGAGAGGGGAATAACTGGTCGTATCATTATGCACGCCGTCAGTGGCATCTGGTTGATGATCCGGATCTGAAATTTCATTTTCTTGCGCAATTTGACCGCAGTATGATCGATCTGGTTATGGATTTTCAGCTTTTAACACATCGCAAATTACATCTAATGTATGAACACCACAAGGATAAGATTATCGCATTTAAACGGGCAGGGCTTCTGTTTGTATTCAATTTCCATCCCACATCTTCTTATCCGGACTATCGGTTTGAAGTGCCGTCAGGAAAATATCGGATGATTTTTAACAGTGATGCAAAAGAGTATGGGGGACACGGAAGGCTGATTTCCGATCAATATCATGAAGCACTCGCCAGCGATTCCCAGGATAAAAGCAGCAGACATTTACATTTCTTAAGCCTCTATCTCCCCACACGTACCGCTTTAGTGCTGCAGCCGGTATCTGACGCGGATCGGCAGCGCGCTAGGTGAAGCCCATGAGGCTGTCCTAAAATGAGAAATTTTTTACAACCTAAAAGCAGCGCTCCCGCAGGGTCCGGTTTTTGCGAAATATAATGGCGGAATTCCTCAGTAGAACCGGGCTTGCAAAGTCAAAACTCCCAGTAGCGACCAAACGACATCGGGTTTTCAT